>NZ_JBSFDZ010000006.1:144774-216765 GCF_053594175.1 Nocardia sp. NPDC001965 | reverse complement strand
CACCGGAACACCCGCATCCACCGGAACACCCGCATCCACCGGAACACCCGCATCCACCGGAACACCCGCATCCACCGGAACACCCGCATCCACCGGAACACCCGCATCCACCGGAAGCCCGGCGGCGAATACTTCCGGGGCCTGGACGCCGACCGAGATCACGAACATGGTGACCGCGATCGGCAATATCACCGGGACCATCCCCGATATGATCACCGCGGTCAGCGGGCTCGCCGGTAATCTCGACGAGATCATCAAGGCAGGTGGTGAGGCCACCGCCGCGATCATCGACGCCGTCGACAACCAGGATGCCGGTGATTCGTCGGGTTCCCCGTCCAGCTCGGCCGGTACACCGGTGAGCACGACCCCTGGCGCCGGGACCCCGGCCGGGGGGACCCCTGATACCGGGACTCCGGCCGGGGGGAGTCCCGCCACCGGGACTCCGGCCGCCGGAACTCCCGCTACAGGAACTCCGATCGCGGGCGACGGTGGCGCCGCTGCCCCGGCGCAGGAACCCGGCGGCAAGACCGAGAGCGGTGCCCCGAGCCCTCCCGGGCAGCCGGCGAAAACCGAAACCCAATCCGTCGAGAGTACGGCCGGCGAGCAGAACCCGAGCCGGCAAACCACCGGCCCGAACTCCCCGCAGTCCGCCGGTGGGCCGACTTCTGTGGCGGCCTTCTCCAGTCTGCGGGGCCTGGCGGTGACGCCCGCCGCCCGGCCCGAACCCATCGAGCATCGGGTCGCACCCGAGCTGAGCGCCCCGCCGCTCCCCGGGTCGGCGGACGGGTCTCCCGACAGGCCGTGAGTTCCGGACGGTCCGTACCGAGCGGGTCGAGCGGCTCCGATATCCCCCTCCTTGTCACCCCGGTGGAGTAAGACAGAGACGTGGCCAGATGGCTGTTGCACGTCGACCTCGACCAATTCCAGGCCGCGGTGGAATTCCGGCGCCATCCCGAACTGCGGGGGCAGCCGGTGATCGTGGGCGGAAACGGCGACCCGGAGGAACCGCGCAAGGTCGTGACCTGTGCGTCCTACCCGGCACGAGCCTTCGGGGTGCGGGCCGGGATGGCACTGCGGTCGGCGGCGCGCAAATGCCCGGGCGCGGTGTTCCTGCCGCTGGACGTCCCCTGTTACGAGGAGGCGTCCGAGGAGGTGATGGGGCGGTTGCGGGAGTTCACCGACCAGGTGGAGGTCTGGGGCTGGGACGAAGCGTTCGTGGCGGCCGATACCGATGATCCCGAAGAGCTGGCCGGGGCGATCCGGGCCTCGATCGCCGAATTGGACCTCACCTGCGCGATCGGTATCGGTGACAACAAACTCACCGCGAAACTCGCCACCGGCTTCGCCAAATCGGTCGGGAAATCGGGTGATACCGCGGACGACCCGCCCGGAGCGCACGACGGGATGTTCCGGCTCACCGCGGCCAATTGGTCAGCGGTGATGGCACATCGGCCGACGAACGCGCTCTGGGGAATAGGTAGCCGGATCGCGGCCCGGCTGGCCGAGACGGATATCCATACGGTCGGAGGTCTGATGGCCGCCGACCGGTCCCGGCTCGCGGCCGAGTTCGGCCCGGCCAACGGCCCGTATCTGTGGGTGCTGGGTCGCGGTGCCGGTGATACCGAGGTGGTGACGAAACCACCGCCGGCCGTGGGCCGCAGCAGGTCGGAGACCTTCCCCCGCGATATCGAGGACCGTGCCGAGATAGGTGCGCAGGTCGCCCGGCTGGCGGCCGAGGTGACCGCCGAGATCGCCGCCGCGGGCCGGACCGCGACCCGGGTGGCGATCACTGTGCGCACCAGCACCTTCTACACCCGCAGCAAACAGTCCAAACTGCCCGAGCCCACCACCGATATCCCCACCGTCGTCGAGGCGGCGCTGCGGGTGCTGGATCGTTTCCCGCTGGATCGTCCGGTCCGGCTGCTCGGGGTCCGCCTGGAGCTCGCGCCGATCGCGGAGGTATCCGGTACCGGCGAGGCCTGACCGACAAGTCCTTGACCTCAATGATGGTTGAGCTTTTAGTGTCGGTGCACTGGAGTTGAATCGGGCTCCGGAGCGGAAGGACATGTCAGATGAGCATGGAATCGGTGGCCTGGGACCAGATGTACCGGCGCATGCACGCGCCGGAGGAGCAACGGTCGTTCAGCCCGGCCACGGCCCGGCGGATTCTTCGTTTCGCCCGGCCGCACCGGCGGCGGCTGATCGCCTTCCTGGTGCTCAGCGTCGCTGCCGCGGTATTGGTTGTCGCCACACCGCTGCTCGCGGGCCGGGTGGTCGACGATATCTTCGCCGGATCGCCACCCCGCACGGTGATCCTGCTCGCGCTGGCCATCGCGGGGCTCGCGATCCTCGACGCCGGAATGGGCCTGGCCATCCGTTGGCTGTCGGCGCGAATCGGCGAAGGCCTGATCCTCGATCTGCGGACCGCCGTCTTCGATCACGTCCAGCGGATGCCGATCGCGTTCTTCACCCGGACCCGGACCGGCGCGCTGGTCAGCCGGTTGAACAACGATGTGATCGGGGCGCAGCGCGCGTTCAGCGACACCCTCTCCGGTGTGGTCGCCAATATCGTCACCGTGGCCCTCACCCTGGTGGTGATGCTCCAATTGTCCTGGCAGATCACCTTGCTCGCACTACTCCTGCTGCCGGTGTTCGTGATCCCGGCGCGGCGGATGGGTGACCGGCTCGCCGATATCCAGCGCGAGGCAGCCGGATTGAACGCATCGATGAGTACCCAGATGACCGAGCGATTCTCCGCGCCGGGCGCGACCCTGGTGAAGCTCTTCGGTCGTCCGGCCCAGGAGTCGGCCGAGTTCGCCCTGCGCGCACGACGGGTCCGCGATATCGGGGTGCGCACCGCGATGCTGCAAACCGTATTCGTGACAGCTCTGACACTGGTCTCGGCGCTGGCCGTCGCGCTCGTCTACGGTCTGGGCGGCTGGTACGCACTGCGCGGGCAGCTGGACGCGGGCGCCGTGGTGGCGCTGTCCCTGCTGCTGACCAGGCTGTACTCACCGCTCACGGCGCTCGCCAGCGCCCGGATGGAGATCATGTCCGCACTGGTCAGTTTCGAGCGGGTTTTCGAGGTGCTCGATCTGCGACCGCTCATCGAGGACGCACCCGATGCGCGACCGGTACCCACCGGGCCCGTCGCCGTGGAACTCGACGATGTGCGGTTCGGATACCCGGCCGCGGACAAGGTTTCGCTGGCCTCCCTCGAGGAGGTGGCGACACTGGACACCCGCGGCGGCGAGGAAGTACTGCACGGGGTGTCCCTGCGGGCCGAACCCGGTCAGCTCATCGCCCTCGTGGGTTCCTCGGGCGCCGGTAAATCGACCATCGCACAATTGGTTTCCCGACTCTACGATGTGGATTCGGGTGCCGTCCGGCTCAACGGCACCGATATCCGCGAACTCACCACCACCTCGATCCAGGCGACCGTCGGCCTGGTCACCCAGGACGGACATCTGTTCCACGACACCATCCGGGCCAATCTGCTGCTGGCGGCCCCCGAGGCCGACGAGGCGCAGCTGTGGGACGCGCTGGAGCGCGCCCGCCTCGGTGAGCTGATCGCCGGGCTGCCCGACGGGCTGGAAACGGTGGTCGGGGAACGCGGCTACCGGCTCTCCGGCGGGGAACGCCAGCGACTCACCATTGCCCGGCTGCTGCTCAAACAGCCGCGCGTGGTGGTGCTGGACGAGGCGACGGCCTCTCTCGACTCCACCTCCGAGGCAGCGGTGCAGGCGGCGTTGACCGAGGCGCTCCAGGGGCGCACCGCCCTGGTGATCGCGCACCGGCTGTCCACCGTGCGCGCGGCCGACCAGATTCTGGTGGTCGAATCCGGGAGCATCGTGGAACGCGGAACGCATACCGAATTGCTCGCCGCCGGCGGGCGCTACGCCGAGCTCTACCGGACCCAGTTCGCCGACGAACCGGCGCCGGCGGTCGCGTAGCGGACGACCGGACAGGCGGTCACCGTCACCGGACGGTGACCGTCCGCGTATGCCGGCCGGTCGCGCCGTCCGGTACCGGATCGGCACGTTCCTCGGTCTGCACCCGGCCCGTTCCGTCGGTCGCCCGGACCCGCAGCGTATGCGAACCGGGCGACGCGTCCCAGCGCCACGTCCACTGACGCCAGGTGTCCAGCGAATACTCCGGCGCCAGCTCGGCCGGCTGCCAGGGCCCGTCGTCGACCTGGACCTCTACGGCGGCGACCCCGCGGTGCTGGGCCCAGGCCACCCCGGCCACCGTCGCCGGGCCGGGAGTGACGCTGCCGAAGGCGGCCGGAACGTCGATACGGGAGGCCGTTTTGATCGGACCGAGCGCCGACCAGCCGCGTCGGGTCCAATACGCCCGGGCCCGATCGAATCTGGTGATCTCCAGATCGACCACCCATTTCGTGGCACTGACGTATCCGTAGAGGCCGGGCACCACCATCCGGGCCGGATAACCGTGCGCGACCGGCAGCGGTTCGCCGTTCATGCCCACTGCGAGCAGGGCGTCGCGGCCGTCGGTGAGCGCCGCGACGGGCGTCCCCGCGGTGAAGCCGTCGGCACTGGTGGACAGCACCATATCCGCGTCGGACCGGACTCCGGCCTCGGCCAAGAGATCGGCGAGTGGGTACCCGATCCAGGTCGCGTTGCCGATCAGATCGCCGCCGACCTCGTTGGACACACACGTCAGGGTGATCACCTTCTCCACCGCCGGGCGTCGCAGCAGATCGGCCATGGTGAGCTCGATTTCGCGCTCCACCATGCCGTGGATACGCAGCCGCCAATCTTCGCTGGTCAGCGCGGGTATCCGCAGGGCGGTATCGATTCGGTAGAACGTGTCGTTGGGGGTGATGAATTCGGTGATTCCCGGCACGGGCGGATCGGTGCCCGGCGGCACGGGCGCGGCCGCGATCTGTGGACGCGGGACCACGAACCGCCGCAGGTCGGCGGTCACCGCCCGCGTCCGCTCCCCGGCCCACCGCCCCACCGCGGCCGACCCGGCGGCGAGTACGACGGCGCCGGCTGCCCACCCCAGGAACCGCCGGCGCGACGCTTCGACACCGTCCGCACCGGGGCCCGCCCCGGCGGACTCGTCCCCCGCCGCGATCCGGCGCGGCGCCTTCGAGATCAGGACCCGGAGCGTGAGCACCCCGGCCACCGCTCCCAGCAGAATGGGCACCGCGTACACCACGGTGGCGGTGGGACGCTGGAGCACAGCGATACCGACGGCCACCGCGAGCCCGGCCAACAGCGCACTGCCATAGGGGCGACGGCGTTCCAGCAGTCCCGCCACAACGGCGAGCACCACCATGACCGCGCCCATGCACAGGAACAGGACCGGTTTGTCGCGGGTGCCGAACTGTTCGATAGCGAACTCACGCAACACCTGCGGGGTGTGGTCGACCACGGTCGCCCCGGTCGCCACGAACGGCGAGGCCTCCGGAACGATCAGGGCCGCGGCCAGTTCGCCGACGCCGAGGACGACCGCGGCGGCCACCAGACCGCTCAGTCCCGCCGCGACCCGTCCGACGACGCGCCGGTCCTGCTGATCCGAGCCGGTGGCACCGGCCGAACTCGTCGTTTTCTGCATGAGCGTCCTCGTTCATCCGTCGGAGCGGGGCGCCCCGGCAGCTGGGAATTCGTCGCAACCCCTACTGCGGATGGTGTCACTCCCGGCCGCGGCGTGGAAGAGCCCCTCGGACCGAACGGCGAGCTCAGCCCAAGGTCAGTGCCGCGAGTGGATCGCTGGTCGGCGCGGGTGACCCGCCGTCGGGTTCCAGGGTCACCGCGAGCTGATCCGAACCGGTGAACTCGGTGACGTACGGATCACTCGCACCCGGGAGATCGGTCAGCACCCCGGCCGAACGCGGTGTCCCGCTCGCATCGATCAGCCACAGCTGATAGTCGCTGCCGGGCGGCGGCGCCGGTGTCGCGTCGAAGGAGACGGTGGCCGCGTGCAGCGCATCGGATACGTGGACGGTCAGGATGCCGTCGGTACCGATGCGGGTGCTGCTGGTCCGGGTGTCGGGCTGGTTCAGCACCTCCTGCGCGGTCACGGTCCCGGCTGGTTCGCCGTCGCGCTGGGCGACCACACCCGCACCGATCGCGATACCGATCGCGACCACCACCGCTGCGGCCGCACCGAGTACTGCCCAGCGGCGTGAGAGCGCCCGTTTACGAGCGCGGACGCGAGCCAGTTCGTCGGTGGCGCCCACCGGGGCCGGACCGCTCGTCTCCTCATGCGGCGAACCGGGTCGCGGGGTCTGCCTTACATCGGATCGGGCGCCCGGGGCCCGATCGAGTGCCGCGAGAATTCGCGCTTCGATCCGGGCCGGGGGCATCTGGGCGTCGAGAACCGACAGTGCCGCCATCGCTTCCCGGACGTCTCGGACGGTGTCGTCGAATCTCCGGGCGGTCTCGGCATCGGCGGTCCGCAAACGTTGTTCGATTTCGGTGCCCTCGGCGGCGGCCACCGCGTCGAGGGCATAGGGAACCGCGAGATCCAGTAGGTCGCCGCTGTTCTCCGGCGAATCGGGTGGGGCGGTATCAGGCATCGGAGGCAACCCCTGCCAGGCAGTTCTGGAGCCGCTTCAGTCCGTCGCGGATGCGGCTCTTGATCGTGGGTAGCGGAGATTCGAGGTGGTCGGCCACCTCGCGGTAGGTGCGCCCGCTGTAGTAGGCGAGAGCGACCGCCTCACGCTGGGTGGAGGTCAGCACCTCGAGACAGGCGCGGACCGCCTCTTCGTCGAGGCGCTGATCCACCGTTTCGGAGACGATGTCGTGATCGCGTCCCAGATGAGTGTGCCCGTAGACGATCTCCCGTCCAGTGGCCGATTCCTCAGCTCGCACCCGGTCGACCGCGCGCCGGTGGGTGATCATCATCAACCAGCCGATGGCGCTCGACCGGTCCGGGTCGTAGCGGGTGGCCGCGGACCACACCTGGAGGTACACCTCCTGGGTGGCCTCTTCGGCTGCGGCCGGGCTGCGCAGGATCCGCCGCGCCAGCCCGAATACCCGGGGACTGGTCTCGCGGTAGAAGCTGGTGAACGCTTCCCGGTCGCCCTCGCCGGCCGCTGACAGCAGGTCGGCGAGGCGCCGCTGCGTCGCCCGGTCGTCGTGACCGTCGGTGCGGACCGAGCATGCCGCCGCGTCTTCGGTCTCCGAATCCGCCAATCGGATCGGTCCGGGGCCGGACCCCGGCCGATTCGTCATGATCGTGCCCTCGACTGCATGGCAAGGCATTCGCCACCGGCCGCGGCCGGGATCGGTTCGCCGCCCGGGTTGTTGTTCAGATCACCGTGCCGAACACAACGCATCATGCCGACAGTCTGGTGCACTCACCCGGCACACGCATCCGAAAGGCTCAGGCCGGCGGCATCAGGACCTTGTCGATCATGTACACCGTGGCGTTGGCGGTCTGCACACCCCCACAGATCACCGAGGCGTCACCGACCTCGATGTTCTCGCCCTTCCGGGTGACCGCGACGTTGGCGCCTTCGACCGTTGCGTGGTCACCGGCGATATCCGCGGGCGCGATCCGGCCGGGAACCACATGGTAGGTGAGGATCTTCGTCAAAGTTTCGGAATCGGTCTTCAAGCTCTCGATCGTCGCCGGAGCGACGGCGGCGAACGCCGAATCGACCGGGGCGAACACCGTGAATTCGCCGCCGTTGAGCGTATCGACCAGGTTCACCTTCGGGTTGAGCTGACCAGATACCGCCTGTACCAGGGTCTTCAGCATCGGGTTGTTCGAGGCAGCCACCGCGACCGGGTCCTGCGCCATACCGCCGACCGAACCGGCCCCGTCGGGGACCTGCGCCGCGTAGTCCGCGCAACCGGGTCCGACCAGACCGGCCGCGGGATCGCCGGCGGCCGAAGCGTTCGCCATCGGGCTGCTCGTGGCCGGAGCGGCGGAATCGCTCGATGCGTCGGTGGAACACGCCGTCGACCCCAGCAGGGCGGCAACCGAAACGACCGCCGCCGCAAGCACACCGCTTTGCATGCTCTTCATGGATTCCCATCACTTTCAGCCAGGACGACCGCTGCGGCCGCACCGCGAACATTGCCGGACGGAATTCGGGTGGGTCGGCACCGCGGATGGGCGTGGACCGGGATCGGCCGAAAGAAGGGTCGGATACGACGGGGCCGCGGCGCTCCCGAAGGAGCACCGCGGCCCGTGACCGTGGATCAGGCGCTGGCCGCCAGGGCCCGGCCGTCGAGGGCCGGTTCGCGGACCGGTTCGATGGCGTAGGCCAGGATCTCGGCGACATCGCCCACCGGACGAACGTCCAGATCGGCCAGCACATCGGCGGGGACGTCGTCCAGGTCCGGCTCGTTGCGAGCTGGAATGAACACCGTCTTCAGCCCCGCGCGCTGGGCGGCGAGCAGTTTCTGCTTCACCCCGCCGATCGGCAGCACCCGGCCGTTGAGCGTCACCTCGCCGGTCATTCCGACATCGGAGCGCACCGGCCGGCCCAGCGCCAGCGACACCAGCGCGGTGACCATGGTGACACCGGCGGACGGCCCGTCCTTCGGCACCGCCCCGGCCGGAACGTGGACGTGCAGATTTCCGTCCAGTACAGCCGATTCGATCCCGATCTCACCGAGGTGCGAGCGCACATAGGTCAGCGCGATCTGTGCCGATTCCTTCATGACGTCGCCCAGTTGACCGGTCAGCGTCAGGGCGCGCTCCCCGGCTGCGGTATTGGCCTCGATGTAGAGGACATCGCCGCCGAGACCGGTGACCGCCAGTCCGGTCGCCACACCGGGTACGGCAGTGCGTTCCGCCGAATCCGGGGTGAAACGCGGCCGTCCGAGATAGTCCTTCAGATCGCCGATATCGATGGTCAGTGCCGTCGTGGACACGGCGACCTCCGACAACCGGGTCGCGGCCTTACGCAGTGCCTTGGCGATCAGCCTTTCCAGCTGTCGCACCCCGGCTTCCCGGGTGTAGTCGGCCGCGATCTCGCGCAGCGCCGCATCGGTGACCCGGACCTCCTCGGCGGTCAGCGCGTTGCGTTCCAGCTGCCTGGGCAGCAGGAAGTCGCGGGCGATGGCGACCTTGTCGTCCTCGGTGTATCCGTCGACGGTGATCACTTCCATCCGGTCCAGCAGCGGGCCGGGGATGGTGTCCATGACGTTGGCGGTGGCCAGGAACAGCACATCGGACAGATCGAGGTCCAGATCCAGGTAGTGATCGCGGAAGGTGTGGTTCTGCGCCGGATCGAGCACCTCGAGCAGGGCCGCCGCGGGGTCACCGCGGAAATCCGAACCGACCTTGTCGACCTCGTCCAGCAGCACGACCGGATTCATCGATCCGGCTTCCTTGATCGCGCGGACGACCCGGCCGGGCATCGCGCCCACATAGGTCCGCCGATGGCCGCGGATCTCCGCTTCGTCCCGTACCCCGCCCAAGGCGACACGGACGAATTTGCGCCCGAGCGCCCGGGCCACGGATTCGCCCAGGGAGGTCTTGCCGACACCGGGCGGGCCGGCCAGGACCAGTACCGCGCCGGACCCACGACCGCCCACGACCTCCAGGCCGCGCTGTGCCCGTCGCGCCCGCACCGCCAGGTACTCGACCATCCGATCCTTCACCTCGTCCAAGCCGTGGTGATCGGCGTCCAGCACGGCCCGAGCCGCCGCCACATCGGCGGAATCCTCGGTTTTCACCTGCCACGGCAGTTCCAGCACGGTATCGAGCCAGGTCCGGATCCAGCCGCTCTCGGGACTCTGATCGCTGGACCGCTCCAGGCGACCGACCTCGCGCAACGCCGCCTCACGCACATTGTCGGGCAGTTCGGCCTGTTCGACCCGGGCGCGGTAGTCGTCGGCGCCGTCGGGTTCGTCCTCGCCCAGTTCCTTGCGGATGGCGTTGAGTTGCTGGCGCAGCAGGAATTCGCGCTGGCTCTTCTCCATGTTCTCGCGGACCTCGTCACCGATCTTCTCGGTGACCTCGGCCTCGGCGATATGGGCCCGGGTCCAGTCGATCAGCAGGTTCAGCCGCTGCGCGACATCCGGGGTCTCGAGCAGTTCGCGCTTCTGCTCATCGGTGAGATACGCGGCGTAGCCGGCGGTATCGGCGATGGCGGACGGATCGGTGAGCTGGTTGAACGCATCGACCATCTGCCACGCCTCCCGACGCTGCAGCACCGATACCACCAGTTTCTTGTACTCCTCGGCCAGTTCGCGGGTGCGGCCGTCGGCGGCGGGGACCTCGACCGGTTCGGCCTCCACCCACAGCGCCGCGCCGGGTCCGGTGACACCGTGCCCGATCTTCGCGCGCCGTTCCGCTTTGAGCACCGCGGCCGCCGCGCCGCCGCGCATCCGGCCGATCTGTTCGACGGTGGCGATCACGCCGTAGGCGGCATAACCCTCGGTGAGCCGCGGGGCCAGCAGTACGGTCCCGGTCTTCGCGGCCTGCGCTGCGTCGATCGCCGCCTGGGCGGATTCGTCCAGTTCGATCGGCACGACCATCCCGGGGAGCACGATGGGATCGGTCAGGAACAGCACCGGAAGATTCAGTGGTGTAGTCACGAACACAACCTCCAATACTTGAGCTACTCCCACTCAACTTCGTCGCATTCGGCTTTGTTCCGTCCCGGTGTTCGCCCACGGCGAAGCCGGGGCAATGCGACGGAAATCGGGGGTATCAGCCGCGTCGGAGGTGCAGGGCCAGCAGGGCCGTGTCGTCGGTGACACCGGAGCGCAAGGTGGCGAGCAACTCCTTCAGCGCGGCCACGGTGGCCGTGGCCGTGGCCGGAGCCAGCGCGCGGACGAAGTCGAGCAGGGCGCGCTCCCCGTAGAAACCGTCCGGGGTCCGGGCCTCGGTCAACCCGTCGGTATACAGCAGCAACGTATCGCCTGGGCTCAGCGTGAACGAGCGGGTGACCACGGTGGCGTCGGCGAGCGCGCCGATCAACTGCCCACCGTGGGTGTGCAGATAGTCGACGCTGCCGTCACCCCGCAGCAGCAGGGCCGGGGGATGCCCACCGGCGGCCATCGTGACCGCGGCACGCGGCCCGGCGGGATCACCGGTATCGAGGGTGAACTGGCCGTAGAGAACCGTGCAGAAGCGAACGGTGCCCGGCGGTGACGCGCGCACCATCACCGTGTTGAGGTGAGTCAGCACGGCGGCGGGGTCGGGGTCGTGGACCGGGGCGGCGCGCAGGGTGTACCGGACCAGGGACGTGAGCGTGGCGGCGACCACGCCTTTTCCGCATACGTCGCCGAGAAAGAATCCCGACGTATTCGGGGAAATGGGGAACACATCGTAGAAATCGCCGCCGACCTCGTCGGCGGAGGCGGCGTGGTAGTGGGCGGCGATATCCATCCCTGCGACCGGTTCGAGCGCCGAGGGCAGCAGGGTGCGCTGCAGCGTCACATTCAGGCGCTGTAGGCGTTCACGCTCCTGTTCGGCTTCCCGGCGGGCACGCAGCAACTCCGTTTCGTAGGCGCGGCGCTCCCGGGCGTCGAAGACCGTGCTGCGGATAAGCAGTCCGTGCCCGTCCGCTGCGGTCTTGACCGTCGAGGTGACCAGCACCGGTAAGCGCGACCCGTCGGCTGCCCGCATTTCCAGAGCGATACCGCTGATCTGACCCTGCATCCGCAGCAGCGGCGCGAAATGCGTCTCGTGGTAGAGCCGGCCACCGACGGTGAGCAGATCGCTGAAGTAGCGGCGACCCACCAGTTCCTCCCGGCGGTAACCCAGCCAGTCCAGGAGCGTGGCATTGACCTTCGCGATACGACCGTCCAGCAGTGTGGACAGGTATCCGCACGGCGCGTTCTCGTACAGGTCCTCGACATCATCCTCCAACAGCGCGCTGAATTCGGCGCGCTGCTCCGGATCCGCGGGCAGCGACCCCGGGCGATCACGATCCGGCCCTTCCGCGCGGCCCATGATCGTCACAAACCGCGCACGAAATCGGTGATCGCCGCCGCGGTCTCCTCAGGGGCGGCCAGTTGCGGGCAGTGCCCCGTCGCGGCCAGGGTCACCAACCGGCTGCCGGGGATGCTCGACCGGACGAACTCCCCCACTCCCGAGGGGGCGATCGCGTCGTTCGAACACTGGGCGACCAGCGTCGGAGCCTGCACCGCCCCGAGATCCGCGCGGTTGTCGGACAAGAAGGTGACGCGGGCGAACACCCGGGCGATCTCGGGGTCGGTGCGGCAGAAGCTGCTCTCGAGCTCCTGCGCCAGCTCGGGCTGCTGCGGATTACCCATGATCACCGGCGCCATCGCCCCGGACCACCCCAGGTAGTTGGCATCCAGCGAATCGAGCAACTCCTCGATATCGGCAACACTGAAGCCACCCCGATACCCGGTGGCCGGGTCGTCGATGAAGCAAGGGCTCGGCGCCAGCAACACCAGTCCCCGGAACAGATCCGGCTCCGCTGCGGCGGCCAGCACACCCATCATCGCCGCCACCGAATGGCCGACCAGCACCACCGGTCCCGGTCCGACCGCCCGGCACACCTGCCGGAGATCCTCCGCGTAGCCCGCCATGGTCGAATACCGTCCCGGCTCCCAGGCCGACAGATCCGACCGTCCCGACCCCACATGATCGAACCGCACCACCCGGAACTGCTCTTCCAGCAGCGGGATCACCAGCCGCCACAGGCCCTGGTCGCAGCCGAACCCGTGCGCGAGCACCACGGTCGGCCCGTCGGCACGGCCCGACACCGTCACCCGGTTCCTGCTCACTACATCGACCACCCACCCATCCTCGCACCGCGACACCGAACGCCGGGCCCGGCCGGTACCGGCAGGCCGGAAACCGAAGCCCCGTCCGGGGCGGGTCAGTGTCCGGCGAACGCCTCGGCGAGCCACCACGCACCGTTGTCGTCGGTGATCTTCGCGTCGAGGACCAGCGGGCGCGCCCGGCCCGTCCGGCCCCGGTCGTCGAGCCATCGGCGCACCGCTGCCAGGTCGCCGACCGATCGAACGGTGACGCCCGTCGCGCCGAACCCCTCGGCGACAGCGGCGATATCGGTCTCCGGGAAGGTCACCGCGCCGTGGTCGGCGTCCCCGAAGTGATGCACTTCGGCGCCGTAGGCGGAATCGTTGTAGACGATCACCACCAGCGGCAGTTCGCAGCGCACCGCCGTCTCCAGTTCGGTGATCGCCATCAGGAACCCGCCGTCGCCGGCACCCAGTACCGGCAGGCGGTCGGGCCGCGCGAATGCCGCACCGATGGCGGTGCCCAGTCCCAGCCCGATCGACTGGAACGCCTGGGTGAAACAGAATCCGTTCTCGTCGGGCACCGACAGATGCGTCGCGGGATAGCCCATGAAGTTCCCGGAGTCGATCGAGACGATACGCTGCGCGGGCAGCATCTCGTCGAGTGCGATCGTCAGTTCCCGCGGGTCGATCCGATCGCCCGCGGCGGAAGCCACCACCGGTACATCCTGCCACCGGCCGCTGCTCGCGATCCGGGATGCGACCGCGGCGGTGCGGTAACCGGTCACCTCGTCCGGGCCGGCCGACCGCAACTCCACCAGCACATCGCGGGCTGTCGTGTCACAGTCGCCGAGTACCCCGATATCCACCGGGCGGTGCGCTCCGATGGCGTCGATATCGTCGTCGACCTGCACGATCCGGGCACCCTCGCCGAGCAGCCGTCCGTGCCGGGTGGTCCACATGTTCAGCGCACAGCCCCAGCCGACGACCAGATCGGCGGCGGCGATCAACTCGGCAGTGGTGGGCGAGGAGAAGCCCCCGGAGATACCGAGCGCGAACTCGTCGTCGGCGAAGAGCCCGTTGGCGACGGCCGAGGTGGCGACCAGCGCCCCGCATGCCCCGGCCAGCGCGACGATCGCGGGTCCGGCGTGGCGGGCGCCGCGACCGGCGATGAATACCGGCTTGCGCGCAGCACGCAGCGCCTCGGCCAGTCTGCGGACCGCCTCGATACCCGGTCTCACCCGGATCGGCGGCGCGGGCAGCGCCACCGGCCCGCCCGCGGTGCAGGATGCGGCGGCGATATCGATCGCGATATTGAGGACCACCGTCCGGCGCCGAGTCGTTGCCGTCCGGAACGCCCGGGTCACATCGGCGACCGCGGTCTGCGCCGAGTACACGCGCTCGCTCACCGCGCCCACGGCCCGGACCAGTGCGTCCTGGTCGATCCGGAAATTGGACCGGAGGGCCGCGGCCGGGCTGTCCGCGGTGAGCACGATCATCGGCGTCCGGCTCTTGGCGGCCTCACCGATCCCGGTCATGGCGTTGGTCAGCCCGCAGCCCTGATGCACCGAGACCAACCCGGTCCGGCCCGACATCCGCGTGTAGGCATCGGCCATACTCGCGGCGCCGCCTTCGTGCCGAGCGGCCGTGAACGGGACCCCGGCCCGGCGCAGCGCGTTGGTCATCACGAAATTGCCGCTGCCCACGACCCCGAAACAGTGCCCGGCACCCAGATCGGCCAGCACCCCGCCGACCACATCGGCGACTGTCGGGCCGTGGACCACATGTTCGGTTCCCGCGGGCAGCGGGGGGTTCGCCGATCCCGCGGCGGTCATGCGCCCGCGCTGCCGCGATCGAGCACCGCCAGCACCCGCGACGGGCTACCCGTGCCGCCCACGATCGGTAGCGGGCTCACCACCAGCATCGCGCCCACCGCGGGCAGGCGGCCGAGGTTGCGCAGCGAGGTGAGACCGTATTTGTCGTTCCCGAGAAAGTAGTGGTGGACCGGGAAGGCGGGGTCGAAACCACCGGCCAGACCGGCGTCCACCCCGACGGTTTCGACACCCAGACCGGTGATCGACCGTTCGGTGGCCAGCCAGCGCGCGCAGTCGGATGCCACCCCGGGCGTATGCGAGCCGGTCTCGTCGGTGTTGAGGAACTCCGCCTCCGAACCGCCGCGCGACTCCCAGCCGGTGCGCAGCAGCAGCCATGTTCCCTCGGTCAGCCTGCCGTGTTCCTGCTCCCACGCCTGGACCTCACCGATCGTGAGCAGATGATCCGGATCGGCGGCGACAGCGCCGGTGAGATCCAGGACAGCGGCGGGACCGACGAGCCGGCGCACCGGAATCTGCGAGACATCGTCTCCGTCGCGCCCGGTCACCCAGTGCACCGGAGCATCGAGATGAGTGCCGATGTGTTCCCCGGTGTGGATGTTGTTGTGCCGCCAGAACGGGCCGGGCTCGTTATAGGCGCTGACCTCCTCGAGACTGAAATCGATAAGATTCGCGAACGGTTCGGGCAGGCGCAGGGCCGGGGTCGAACTGCTCAGCGGAGTGGTCAGATCGATCACTTCCAGCTGCCCGGTGGCCAGGGCATCGAGGAAGGCGGGGAGTACCGAGGTCTCGGGGTTGCTCATTCCGGCACCCTATTCCGGTTTTCCGCCGCGCGGCACAGCCGGCGAGGGCCGCGCGGCGGCGGTGAGCCCTGATTGACACCCGGGACGGCCCGATGACAATGTGATCATCTCGAACACCGATCCGGCCACAGGGGAGCGCGCGATGATCACACTCTCGTCCGGAGTGTTGATCAATTGGGAAGAACTCACCGGTCAGAGCAAGTTCGTCGTCGATCTGATCAGTTTCCCGATATTCAGCGCCGCCGCCGGCTGGCTCACCAACTGGACCGGCGTGCTCATGCTGTTCTGGCCGCTGATGTTCCGTGGAATCCGAATCCCTGGTCTCGACGTGCTGTACCCGTATCTACCGCGCCGTGTCCAGGTACTGCCGACCTTTTCCGAGGACGGGTCGCGGCTGGGTTTCCAGGGGTTCATTCCGGCGCGCGCCGAGAAGATGGCGAGTATCTGTGTCGACAAGGCCCTGCTCCGAATCGGCAGCCCCCGGGATTTCATCCACGAGCTGGATCTCGACGGTATAGCCGACTATGTCGCGGCGCTCGCCCGTAAACAGGTGAAGAGCATCGTCGACGAGGTGATGAACCGGGAGAACCCCGATCTCTGGAATGCCGTACCCCGCGCGATGCGGCAACTGATCTATCAGCGGGTGGAACGGGAATTACCGGAACTCACCGGCCGGGCGTTCGATTCGCTCGGCGACAACGTCGATCAGCTCGTCGACGTGAAGGGTTTCGTGATCCGGTATCTCCAGGAGAATCCGGAGATCCTCAAAGACCTCACCACCACGATCGCCGCGCCGGAACTGAAGTTCATGGTGCGGATCGGCCTGCTCGGCGCCCCGTTCGGTCTGCTGCTGGCGCTCTACCTGCACATCCATTCCGATATCCCGGTCTGGGGCTGGATTCCGTCCTGGGTGATCGTGCTGGCCGCGTCGGCACTCATCGGTGTCGTGGTGAACATCATCGCTGTCCGGGTGGTGTTCACCCCGGGTGATCCGCAGCCCCGGTACAAATACATCTGGAAACAGGCCCTGCTGGCCAAACGGCAGCCGCAGGCCGCCACCGATCTGGCCCATATTCTCGCGTATCAGGTGCTCACGCTCCCCAATCTCTCCAACGAGTTGCTCAACGGACCGAACGGCGACAAGACGCGGCTGCTGCTGGAGCAGCTCATCTCCGACGAGATCCACCGGCAACTCGGCCGGACCACCTCGGTGGTGCGGGCCGCGTTCGGGCGACAGCAGTTCGACAACCTGAAGGTCGGCGCGGCAGGGGCGGCCGTCGGACTGGCGCCCTCACTGGTGGAGGACGCCGATTTCATCCGGGAGCAGGCCGAGAACATCGACGAATTCGCAGCTCGCAAACTACAACTGCTGACCCCCGGCGAGTTCATGGAGATGTTCTACGCCTCGGTCGAGCAGGACGCCTGGCTGCTCTATCTGCACGGCGCCGCGCTGGGGCTGCTGGTGGGCGCGACCCACCTTCTTCTCTTCGGCTGGTAGGCGCTCCGCACACCCGGGTTCTCGGTAGCGCGCGTCCGCGCCCATCAAATCAAGCAAGCGTGCTTGTATTTTTCTCGCGCCGCTGGAATGCTGAACCGCGCACGATGCCGTGTGCGACGGAGGTGAGGAACCGATGGCAGATCTGGACGCGCTACTACGCGACCTCGCCGCGGAGAGTGCCGACCTGGAGAGCCTGGTCGTGGGACTGCCGGAGCCGGATTGGGCCCGCCCCACCCCCGCGGCGGGCTGGACCGTCGCCCATCAGATCGGGCATCTCGCCTGGACCGACGAAGTGGCCGCGCTGGCCGCCACCGACGCACGCACCGACGGCACCGCATTCACCGACCTGCTGACCGAAGCCGCGGCCCGGGTGACGACCTTCGTGGACGAGGCAGCCGAGGCAGCCGCCGCCACACCGCCGCCGGAACTGCTCGAGCGCTGGCGGCGCGGCCGGATCGAACTCGCCACGGCACTGCGCGCTGTACCCGGCACCGCGAAGGTGCCCTGGTTCGGCCCGCCCATGCGGCCCGGTTCGATGGTCACCGCCCGCCTCATGGAGACCTGGGCGCACGGCCAGGATGTCGCCGATGCCCTCGGAATCCACCGGACGCCGACCGAGCGACTGCGTTCGGTGGCACATATCGGCGTGCGGACCCGGGATTTCGCGTATGCCGTCCGGGAGTTGCCCGTTCCCCTTACGGAGTTCCGGACGGAACTGCGCGCGCCCTCGGGTGAACTGTGGTCGTGGGGCCCCGAGGACGCACCGGAACGGGTCACCGGCCCGGCATTGGACTTCTGCCTGCTGGTCACCCAGCGGCGGCATCCCGATGATCTGGCGCTGCACACGACGGGCCCGGAGGCAGCCCGCTGGCTCACCATCGCCCAGGCCTTCGCCGGGCCGCCGGGCAGCGGCCGGGAGCCGATCCGGCAGGACTGAGCGGAGAGCCGACGAGCGTCACACCAGGTTCCCGCGGCAGCCGGACATCGTTGGCCGGATGGGCACTCACGGCAGTGGAGTACGGCGCTCGCCGGCGGGTGATAGGTACCCCCGGCGCGGTCGCCGAAACCCCGCCGCGGTCACGGATGCGACACCACCGGCTCAGCTGTGACACTCGTCTCGAGTGTCGAGGCCACTTGTTCGGCAACGCCGGGCCGCCACCTGCTCTGATACGCTCTCCGAGCGTTTCGGCCCTTTGTCACACATGGTGTCCTACGGCTATCGAATCCTCAACTGCCTGAAATAAAACGGAAAGCTATAGTACTTTTGTCGGGCAGCCGTGGAGGGAGGGCCCGTGGGCTTCATCAAATACGCGAGCGACGTGACGGCGCCGATCACCGTCGCCTTCGCTTATGCCGACAACCCCCTGTCCATCCCGAACTGGATGGCGGGAGCCACCGAGATCACTCGGCAGGGCGATCCGGAGCGCGGTATCGGCGCGCGGTACGAGATCCGATATCGGCTCGGCCCCTGGCGGCCCGTACTCCACTGCGAGATCGCCGAACATCGTCAGGACGCCGTACTGGGTTACCTCCTCACCGGCGGGCTCCTCAGCGCACAGCTGACTCTGCGATTCGACCCGCTCGGCCGCGGCCGCTCGGTACTGACCACCGAGCTCGACTACCCCAGCTCCAGGGGAATCACCGCGATCCTGCGCGATCGGCCGCGCGACGCGCTGCTGCGCCGGGTGTTGAGGCGAAGTGAATCGCGATTGCGCAGGGCGATAGAGGAATTCCACGGTACCGATCTTGTCGGCCGACTTGCGTAGGGTACATCCATGATCATCGTGAGTACCGACGGATCGTGTCTGCGAAACCCCGGCGGAGCGATCGGCTGGGCGTGGGTGGATCACGCGGGTGGCGCGGAGAGCGGCGGCGCGGCATCGGGTACCAACCAGATCGCGGAACTGCGTGCTGTACTGGAGGCGGTCCGGGCCCATCCGGGATCGGATCCGCTACTGATCGAGAGCGATTCGCTGTACGCCATCAAATGCGCGTCGGAATGGCTGCCGAACTGGCGTAACAACGGCTGGCGCACTTCGAGCGGGTCCGCGGTCAAGAACGTCGAGATCATCCGCGAGATAGACCACGTCATCGCGGGCCGTCCCGGACCGGTGCGTTTCCGCTGGGTACGTGGCCATGTCGGGAACTATTTCAACGAACAGGCCGACGCACTGGCCGGCGCCGCCGCCCGTAAGGCGGCGGCCTCGGCGCCGACGAACCGAATGACCATGGTCGCCCCGGCGGCCTCCGAAACCTCCGCGGCGGCAGGGAAGGCCGCGGAACCGGCGACCGTACCGGCCGCCGACTACGCGACAACAGCGCAGGCGCTCCACCTGTTCTGAACCCCGCCGGGACGCCGAGCGCCCGCGCTGTTGTCGCCGTAGTACTCGTAGTGCAGATACCACCCGAATAGCCTCCGGCGGTGGTGGCTCGACCCACCGCCGGAGGCGCCCGGACCTCAGCAAATGGGCGTCTAACAGGCAATATGCTGAAATCGACATCACTCTAGATCAGGGTAAATCACCCTAAATCCGGGTAAGTTGTGCCCAAAATGTGCCCACGGAAGGCGCCTTCGTCATGAAGGTGACCTCTTGCGGCCCAGGGGAGTTGCTGAACCCAACGCCCTCCGAAGGTCGGTGCTCCTCACCGAGGACGCTTTGGGTAGCAAAGTCCCCTGGTCGATTTCGGTGATCGCCGAATAACTCCAGCTCAGGAACATATTTCCGGCGCCGACAAAATGATCGGCCGGGGTACTCGATGGTGAGTACCCCGGCCGATTGCGGGATCCCGCAAGATTCGGGTTGTCGACGTCGGCAAGCTGAGCGACCTGGGGGTACTCGCTGAGGGAGTACCCCGGCAGTTGCGGTCAAAATGACCGTGACTCACTCCCGGAACAGCGCCACGGTGAACCAGGCCAGCCCGCCGGCGAGCAGGACCAGGGCGATACCGTGGCCCGTCACAGCTGCACGACCGGCCACCGGTGCCCGCGCGGGTAGACCCGGACCGGAGTCACCAGGGCGGCAACGTCGGTGATCGCGTGCCTCGCCGAATCCGCGTGCTCGAACGACGGGACGACGACTGCGGCCGCGGCGTGTTCCATGACGGCGCCGGCGATGATCAGAGCGCTTGCCAGCGGACCGGTATCGAGCCGTACCGTCCACACCAGGCGGTAGCCGTGGCGCTCGGCCACCTTGTAGACGTCTACCCCGTCGCCCTGCACATCCTTGCGAATCATCGCGATCGCCTTCGGCAGTTCCCCGACCATTGCATACCCCTGCGTCCCCCGACCCTGCAGATTGGAAGGCACCCGCCGCCGAGGTGGTCGGGGTATCAGCCCGGCGGCGAATGCTGCCAAAGAGATTCGCGTTTTGCAAGTGCCCAGAGGGACAGCGAGGGGACAGCGGCGCAGTATCGATCTACCCTCGGGACATGGGCGAGAACGTAGGCCAGCGGGTCGCATCCGAACGCAAATCGGCCGGACTCAGCCAACGGGCATTGGCAGCGCGAGCGGCGTACAGCCTGTCCATGGTCAAGGCGGTAGAGCAAGGACGGGAGCCGGCCTCTCCCGGCTTCATCTCCGCGGTTGCGCGGGTCCTGCGGGTCACCCCCGAACAGCTGACCGGCGCACCGTACGACGACGGCCGCCCGCTCTCCGATGCCGTGAACGAGCTCTCGATCCTGCTGACCGAAGGCCGCTACGCCCGAGCGATGGAACCGGGCACTCTGGCGCAGCTCGAGGCAGATCTGTTCGCAGCACAGCAGCTCTACCGCCGCGACCGCACACGCCAGACCATCGAGGTATTGCCGGGGATCATTCGGCGGCTGCACGGCGCTACCCGGGAGATGACCGGGGATCACAAGGCGCACGCCTTCACCCTGTTGACCGCGGCGTACGTGCTCGCGGAGTGGTCGGCCCGGCGCACCGGTCACCTACTGCTCACGCTGCCCGCGCTGGACCTGGCCGATACCTACGCGCCTATGGCCGATGATACGAACTGGGGCGCGTTCTCCATCCTGGCCCGCGCCCGGGTGCTCACGCACTACGGGGAATCCGAGGTGGCCGGGCAGCTCATCGACTCGGCGATATCGTCGGCCGACGAATCACACCGCGGGTTGATCCTGGGCGGATACTCCCACCTCGCCGGTGCCGTGAACGAGGCCCGGAAGCTGAACTACTCCGGGGCATCCGACCACATCGAGGCCGCGCGGGAGATGGCCGGCCGGACCGGCGAGACAGATGACTACCTGGTGAGCTTCGGACCGCTGAACGCCGAGATCCACGCACACGAAGTCGAGCTGGAAGCCGGAGACCCGAACCGGGCCGCGGTCGACGGAGCAAAGCTCACCTACCCCGACGACGCACCACGGACCCGGGTAGCGCACCACTGGCAGGACAACGCCCGCGCGTGGCTGATGTCCGGGAAGCCGGACAAGGCACTCAGCGCGTTGATCAAGGCACGGCTCGCAGCACCGCAGCAGACCCGCCTGCATCCTTCGGTCCGGGAGACGGTTCACGGTATCGCGGCCGCTCAGCGTCGACAGAGTGAAGGACTGGTCGGGTTCGCCTCCTGGCTCGGAACGTCACTGTGACACCGGTTGGGCAACACATCCCCTTGGACCGTGCGGCATTGGCCCTGAACCGTCACGGGTTGAGGACCGCTTCGATACACCCTGGTCTGATGTCACTGTTGCCAGCGTCGGGACCCACGGTTCATCGCGACCGAGTGCGACGAAGCGAAAATAGCGGGCATGTCAAGCATCTCGAGGATCTTTCTGGTTGCGGTAGAACGGCTATCGGAGGCCGTACCCCGCGTGGGATCGATTTTCGCCGGCCACTCCCGCAACGCAGGGAGCGCCGTCAACACGGCCGTGGATATTTTGGAAGCAGCCTCCCGGAAACGAATCGAGAGTGTGTACCGAGCCAGGGTGCAGGCCCGGCTCACAAGCGAAGAGGGGGAGCAGCGCTCACATTGGTTGGTATCCAGAGGCGACAATGTGTACGCGGCGACGGTGCACAACAAAAACTACGATCTGCCCCAATCCCAGGCCTTGATACGCCATCTGGACGATTGGCTCGACGCGACCTTCGGGAAAAAACGCATCATGATCGTCGAAGGACGCGTACCCGACCCCGAAATGCCCTCGGCGTTCCGGAAGGCATACGACGGGCTTCTGAAGAGAGCGTTCGCCTCCGAGCGCGGCGAGGTAGCGGCCTTAGTCCTCAAAGGGAAAGTGAACGGCGTCGAGGTCATAACGGGGGAGGAGGACCAGGCCTTCCAGTTCGCCGAGCTACTGCGCAACCATCGACCAGAGCATGTTCTCGGATATTACGTGCTGCGCCAGATGCCGCAGGCGCTCGCGGCGCGGAAGCAAGCGATCAAAATGGGGAAATCTCGTCTCGAGCTGGAACAGTACGATATGGGAAAATACCTGGATGAGACGCTCGACAGGTTCGCTCCGTATATGCCCGAGCGTACGGATGTTCGGCAGATGTTCGACGATTTGATGTCCCGCGAGTATGCCCACACCGGCTTCAGCGGGAAGTTCAAGGAAGGTGACGAACATTGGCTGATGAAGGAAACGAACGATCCCGCCGTGACAGGGAAAGCCGAGAGCCCGGTACAGAAAGTCTCCTTTGAATGCAATCAGCGGCGGGACAGACACTTCGCGAATCTTTTTCAAGAAAAGGCGGACGAGGGTTACGCTGTGTTCGGTCAGTTCGGCATAATTCACCTGCTCGACGTCGCGCCCAAGATACGCGCATTGGACAACGCTGCGCTGATCGAGCTCGGCGCCTGATCCCCGACCAGGCCGTGTGTCGAAGTGGTGAGCGGTGGGCGGGCCGATCGATCGAGAAAGGCGCATCCGGTGCCGCCCAGCATCGCCAGCTCCCACTGGTTCACGATCCAGCGGTCGCCGTCCTTCTCCATACCCGAGCGGGTCCGCGGTCAAGAACGTCGAGATCATCCGCGAGATAGACCACACCATCGCGCGCCGCCCCGGACCGGTGCGTTTCCGCTGGGTACGGGGCCATATCGGGAACTATTTCAACGAACAGGCCGACGCGCTGGCCGACGCGCTGGCCGGCGCCGCCGCCCGCAAGGCCGCGGCCACAAGTTCGCCGGCTGCCCGAACAGTGGCCCAGGTCGCCCCGGCGGCCCCGAATCTCCGCGGCGCCAGGGAAGGCCGCGGAACCGGCGATCGTAGCGACCGCCGACTACGCGAATAGCCTCCGGCGGCGGTGGCTCGACCCACCGCCGGAGGCGCCCGGGCCAGTTGTTTCCCGACGAATGCCGCAGCCTCCTGCCACTTGGCGGCGGTGATCCTGCCAAAAAAGTTCCGTGTTATATGCGGGTCCATGTAATGTCGTCGACCGAGGTATGCGATGAGCGAAGTCGGACGTGAGTTGTTGATGCGCCTCCGCGACGACATGATCGAGTTGCTCAGTCATAGAACCAGTCCTCATCTGCACGACAGATGGGCCGATTTGGTGCTGCAGGCGGTCAAGGCAAGAAGACTCCAGGCTGCCGATCACGATGGCCGCGCGCTGATCGAAGCCGACGTGGGGCGACCTGATCCGTCGATGGTGCACGGTGATCGGATCGAGCGGGATCTCGGCGATATTCCTGGTATCCAACGGGTGAACGACGGGCTCTATCGCGGCGGCGGCTACCTGATCGAACCGCGACCGGACGGCCTGCGCCTGCATCAATCCCTCGCGACTCGCGAGCGAACTGTCGCCGTGCGAATCGAACCGCACGGTGACGCATTCCGCGTGTACACACGATCGATCTATACCTACCACGGCCCGCAGACCCTGCGAGCCGAGGTATGGCGCCGTGGCGGGATGGGCAGCAGCGGGCTGGACCGGAGCTCCACAGAACAAGTCGCTGGGGAGGCAGCGCTGGATCGTCTAGAACGCGCGAGAGTTCCGCTCCACCGGCAGCTGATGGAGTCGGGATTCGACCCGATCGGCGACAACATGCTGCAACGACGGCACGGCGACCTCACGCTGACCGTCACCCTCGGCCCTGACGACACACTCACGTTCCACAGACCGCTCGAGGGCCGCGCCGGGGAGCTGGTTGCGCAGTCGCGAGTCCTGCGTGTCGAGACCATAGAACGAGAGAGTTGGCGCGGCGGCGGTACCGAGCCGGTCCTACGCCTGTCCAACGGCTGGCTCGACTACACATTTACCCCCCAGGGGTTTGTGACCGATCCCCATGTGCTGCGTGCGGTCACGGCGGCCGATGTCGGTGTCGCACCGACTGTTCCCCATACAGAACCGAGCGGTTTCGTCCGTGCCGGAGACAATCCCACCAGCAGCTTCGAGCAGCTCACCGAAATCAACGGCTACCGAATCGCCGACCTCGAACAGTGGATGCGCCCCCAACGGCCCGGCGAACCCTGGTTTCCCGGGGTGCCCAGGCAGATCGGTTCGACGGCGGGATTTCTCGGCCCACACGACAGCCTGCGCCAGACCCTGGCGCGCGACAACGACCTCGTGCGCAGTCTCGGGCTCAGCCACACAGACCTGGCTGAAGCCGTCCAGATCAACAACCGACTCGCCAACCGCTACTCGGTCCGGTCATATATCGGAGAAGGCGGGCACACCTACACCATTGGAGGAACTGGCAGTTTGGGTGTGCAGAATTCGCCGTTCCGCGACGGTACCCATGGCTCCGCGAACCGTCACATCACGAACGCCACAACCGGCGCCTCGGTCCAAGTGTCCGACCTCAGCGGTCATATGATCGAACAATACGGCTTCTACCAAGGCCCCGGCACAAGCTATCGGTCCGCGCCCGAGGACATCATCTCCACCTACGGGCACCTCCTCGACCGTGTCGGCGGGCCGCAACAACTCGAGCAAGCGCTCACCGAAATCAACGCCCGCCACCAGTGGGAACGGGAGGCCGCTCATCCATGGGATCCGTGACCACCATCTGAACAGCCTCCGGCGGTAGTGGTTCATACGCCGAGCGTCGATCACCGGAGAAGCGAGGGCGGTGAGCGATCCTTCCTGATCCGCCAGGATCGCTCACCGGATGTGATACAGGTCAGTTACCTGGCGCCGGGGCGGGTTGACCGCCCTGAGGAGCGGCCGGCGCGGGGCCCGCCGGAGCCTGCGCGGCACCCTGGCCGGCCAGGCCGCCCAGCATCGCCAGCTCCCACTGGTTCACGATCCAGCGGTCGCCGTCCTTCTCCATGCTCGCGACAACCGCGATGTCCTGGCGCTTCGGCTCGGGAGTCACCGAATTCGTCTTCATCAGTCCGATATTGACGAGCACTTTCGCGCTCTTCTCGTCACCGGACTGGAAACCGCAGGTCGCGTCGTCGACCCAGGATTTCACCTTGGATTCGGTGAGCAACTGCCGCAGCACATCCCAGTTCTGCTCCAGCGAGGAAACGACGTTGTCGGTCGCGCCGTCCTTCATCGCCTTCATGAAGCCGTCCAGATCACCCTGGTAGTCATAGGTGTTCGTGGCGCGCGCGAATTCGCACGCCGCCCGGGTGGACTGGTCCTGCGCGGACAGCTCACCTCGGTTCTGCTGGAAAGCGCGGAAATACACGACTCCCGCGACGACCAGCGCCACCAGTACCACACCCGCCACGAAGGCGGCCACCACCGGCAGCAGTCCGGACTTGTCGTCGTTGCCCGGTGTCGCCGCGGTCTCCTTCTCAGCCATAGCTTCGAGTCCTAACTTCTGTTCGTCTCGCGGCTGCAACTACTGCTGCATCATCGGTGTATCGAAGTCGGCGACCAGCCAGGTGCCGTCGACCTTCTGCATGGAGACATCGGCCGCTACCTTGACCTGCCCCGGCCCCTGTTCCTGCGGAACGTTGGCGGTGGTGAACTGCTGGTCGATGACCAGGACCACCCGCGCCTCGTCGCCGGAGCCGGATTCGTAACCGCACTGCACCGAGGTCGCGCTGGAGCTGACCTTCGATTCGGCGAACCGGGTCTTCAGGTCCGGGCCGATCTGGGCGACCAGATCCTTCCACTTACCGGTGGAGGACTGATCCAGGCGTTGCAGGTAGTCGTCGGCTTTGTCACCGGTGTAGGTGGCGAAATTGTTCCCGAAATCGCAGGCGGCCTTGGTCGCCGCGGCTCGGCGGTCCAGTTCCTCCTGCTTGTTGCCGGCGAGGAAGAAGAAGACCCCGACCGCCACCAGGGCCGCGACCAGCACCACCGCGGCTCCGATCAATGCGGGCAACGGGAACGGCAGGCCGCGACCGGCCGGTTTTTCCGCATCGGACTTCTCGCCGGCCCCGGCCTTCGCGTCGGGCGCCGAAATCTTCTCGGTGGCATCGTCCGATTTCTGCTCGGCGGCGACCGCGTCGGATTTGCTCAATCCGACCGTGGCGGCGGAATCCGGCTTCTCCGGATCGGCATCCGTCGCGGCCTCGCCGCCTGCCGCGGTCGCATCGTCGGCATCGGCGGCGGCATCGGCATCGGTGGTCGTCGTTGACTCCGAAGCCTTATCCGTCGCCCCCGCGGCAGCCGCCTTGCCGGCCTCCGGTTCACCGGCGTCCGCCGTATCGGTATCGGCCTTGTCGCTGCTGGTCACAGCATCGTTCTCATCTTTTCCGGAAGTGGCGTGCTCAGCCGCGGCGTCCGCTGGCACACCGGTGCCTTCCGGCTCCAAGGGGTCGGAGACGGGTTTTTCTGAGGACATCTGTACTGTTCACACCTTCCCGGCGCGGCTGGAGACGCGCCGTAATCTACCGGTCGAAAACGACCGCCGGGTGTGGCGGGCATCTCTGCGAGAGTATGCACCGTCGCACCCGGCGCTCCACGACCGGTCCTTCTACCGCACGGGCGGCAGCGTACGTTCGTTCGGGTCCACCCCCGGCGGAATGGTGGCACCGTTGTCCGGGATGTTCGGACGCGGCGCGTTCACCGCGCCACGGATCTGCTCACCAGGCCCGGGGCTGTCGCAGTAGTTCCACATCGGCAGCGTGCCGTCCTGCACCACCTGGGTCTTCATCGGGGTGCTCTGGTACTGGCAGTACGGCCGGAACCAGATATCGAGGATGGTGTGGAACTCGTTGTCGTGAGCGGGGACTCCGAGAGCCGCGCCACCGACTTCGAGCGCCGGGAACAAGGCCGCCAGCGCCGGGGTGCGCAGCTGCGCCGCCCGGGTGACCGCGAGGAAGTTGTTGGCCAGCGCGGTGATCGGATCACTGGTGCTGTCCAGCGTCGCGGTCACCGCCGCGAACTGCCCCGGCGCCTGGTCGAGCACCTTGATCAGTTCGGCGTTGGCCTTGTTGAACTGATCGAACAGCACCCGCGAATTGGCCGTCAGCGTTCCCAGATCCGGCTGCGCCTGCGAGGTGGTGGCCGCGATGGTGCGCAGATTGGCGATCAGGTTCGTGGTCTGCGGCAGCAGCGAATCCATTCCCGCCGTCACCAGGCTCACCCCTTCGATCAGTGAACGCAGCTGATCGGGACCGCCACTGAGCGCGATATCGAGTTCGTTCAGGATCACCGCGAAATGTTCCGGGTCCACCTGGGCGATGAGGTCGCTGGAGTTCTCCAACACCGACGAGACCGGAACCGGCGTGCTCACTCGCTCCGGATCGAAGTCGATCGACGAGCCGTCGGTCAGGAACGGGCCCTGGTCGGTGGCCGGCCGGAAGTCGATGTACTGCTCACCGGCACCCGACAGCGCCTGGACCGCGACCTTCGTATCCAACGGAATGTCGTACCGGGAATCGATCTCGGCCTTCGCCCGGATCCCGGCACCTTCACCGACGATTTCGAGGTTGCTCACCTCGCCCACCCGGTAACCCCGCAGCGTCACATCGTTACCGGGTTGCAGACCACCGGAGCGGTCGAGATTGACGGTGACGGTGTAGGTACTGCGCAACGGATTGACGCGCATGACGTTGACCAGCAGATAGGTGCCGCCGATCAGCAGCGCCAGGACCAGCCCGATATTCGACAGCAGGATCTTGTTCCGGGACAACATCACTGGCCTCCTACGCGATACTGCACGACCTGGAGGATCTGGATCAGACTGCCCGCGAAGTCCTGGAGATCGCGCACATCGTAGAAATGGCTGGTACCGGGCGCGGTCAGCATCGCGATATCGAGGTTGGTGACATTCACCTGAGCCGCCAGGCTGCTGCCGCGGAAGGTGGCGTTCACCGGGGCCTTCAGATCGTGCAGCGCGTCCAGCAGGGCGCCGAAGTTGTCACCGGTCGCCGCGAGCGCCGACATCAGGTTGTTCAGGTTGTCCAGGGTGCCGGCCAGATCGCCGCCGGTGGTGTCGGCGTAGTCGCCGAGCGCCGCGCTGGTCGTGGCGATCTTGCCGAGTAGATCACCGAGCGCGCGGTTGTTCTCCGCGATCGCGCCGATCATATCCGGCAGAGTGTCGGCCACCTGGCCGAGTTCGGTGCGCCGGGCGTCGAGTGTATCGGCCAGCACATTGAATTCACCCAGCACACTGTCGATCTGCGCCGAGTTGGCATTGATACTCGACACCACGCCGGTGATCTCGTTGACCAGGTGCACCAGCTGATCGCTGCGCCCACCGACGATCGAGTCCAGTTCGGTGCCCAGCCGGGTCAGGTGGGCGATACCGCCGCCGTTGAACATCAGCGATACCGACAGCAGCAGTTCTTCGACCGTCGCACCGGCCGAGGTCTTGTCGATGGCCAGCGTATCGCCGTCGGTGAGCAGCTGGCTGTTCTGTTCGGTGGGCGGTTTGGAGACCGCGATGAACACATCGCCGAGCGGAGTGGCCTGGCGGAGTTCGGCCGTGGTGCCGACGGGGAGGTCGATATCCTTGCGGATCTGCATATCGACGATCGCCTGGAAGTTCTTGGTCTCGATATTGGTGACGACACCGACATCGGAACCACCGATCTTCACCTTGGCCTGGTCGGGCAGGTTCAGCGCGTTCTCGAATACCGCCTTCAGGGTGAAGGTGTCACCACCGATGCCGGGCTTCGGCAGCGGTATGTCTTCTACGGTCAGCCCGCAGCCGGAGGCCAGTACCACCGTCCCGGCCGCCACGAGGGCGGCCATGGTGCGGCGGGCCCGGCGGATCGTTCGCATCATTTCGTCAGTCCCAGCAGTGCGGCGGTGAGTCCGAAGTCCGGTCCGAAATCCTCGGGGCGGCCGGTGCGGCAACCGTCGGCCTTCATCTGGATCCGTTCGCAGAACAGGCTGAGCAGCTCACCGTTGGCGAGGTTCGTGCCGATCAGCGCGTGCAGCCGGACATAACCCTGTTCGTAGTTCATCGACCGGTGGATACTCTGCAGCAGCATCGGCGCGACATCGACCACCTCGGTGACCCCGTGCGCGTTCTGCCGCAGCTGGTCGATCACCCCGTTCATCTTGGTCAGCGTGTCCACCAACTGATCCTGATGGTCGGCGAATACCGAACTCGTATTGTTCAGGAAGTCGTAGAGCTGCTGGAGGGTGGACTGCAGACCGGGCGCCTGCTCGGCCAGCATGGTGGTCATCTGGGTGGCCTGGTTGCTGAAATCGCGGACGGCCTGATCGTTCTCGGCCAGCATCGTGGTCAGCTCGTTGAGCTTGATGATGATGTTCGAAATATGATCCTTGTTGTCCACACCGACCTTCAGCGCACCGGACAGCGCGTTGAGGGTGTCGCGTAGCTTCCCGCCCTGCCCGTTGAGCATCGGGTAGAGCACCCGGCCCGACAGCGGGCCGACACCCTCCTGCCCCTCCTGGGGTTTGAGGGCGTCGGCGAATTTGTCGATGGTCTTGAGCATCGTATCCAGCTCCACCGGAACGTCGGTGCGTTCCAGCGGCAGGTGATCGCCGCTTTCGAGCGTATCCCCCTCGACGTAGCGGGGAGTGAACTCGATATGCCGGTCGGTGACGATGGAGGGCGAGACCACCACCGCCATGGCGTCCTTCGGGATCTGTACATCGCCGTCGATGGTCATATGGACCTCGACCAGATCCCCGTGCGGCACGATCTTGTCGACCTTGCCGACTTCGAGCCCGAGCACGGTGATCGGGTTGCCCTCGAACATGCCGGCGATGTTCTCGAAGTCGGCGGTGATCTCGATATCGCCGCCGGTGACACTGTTGACCACCGAGCAGCTACCGAGCGCCACCGCCGATACTCCGATGACCAGCGCCTGGGCAGCGCGTTTCACGATCCCGGTCTTGTTCTTGATCATCCCTGGCACCCCTCGGCGACTTCGGCGAAGCACAACCAGTTGTCCGGGAACAGCCACGGAATACCGACCTCGGCGTAGTTGCCGTTACCCCAGGCATTGGCCAGGTAGCGCACCGACGGCGGCATGATCGACAGCAGCCGATCCAGATTGTCCTTGTTCTTCTGCAGGCCCGACGCCATGGTGTTCAGCTGATCGAGCGTGCTGCCGAACTGGTTGTTGTTCTGGGCGCCGATCGCCTGCAACTGCGCGGTCAGCGTGGCCACATTGTCGAGCAGTGTCCGCAGCAGCTGCTGGCGTTCCACCACGCGCGAGGCGATGGCCTCGCCCTGGGTGATGATCAGCAGGGTGCTGTTGCGGTTGTCGGCCAGGATGGTGGTCACCCGGTCGAGATCCTTCAGCAGCTGGGCGACGTCGTCCTTGCGGTTGTCGATCACCTTGGCCAGTGCGCCGATACTGTCCAGCGACTGCGCTACGAGCTCCGGCGAACCCTGTAACTGCTCGTTGAACAGGTTCAGCGATTCGGCGAGCTTGCCGGGATCGAGTTCCTGGAACTCCGGGGTGCCCTTGGAGACCACATCGGCCAGATCGTAGGGGACCGCGGTGTTGGTCTTCGGGATCCGGTCGTCGGGCAGGCCCGAACCGTCACCCGGATCCAGATCCACGTAGCGAGCGCCGAGCAGGGTCGCCATCTTGATGGCGGCCCGCGCGTCCGGACCGAGCTTCACATCGCTGTTGACCTGCAGGGTCAGCAGGACGTGGTCGCCTTCGAGCTCGGCGGCGGCCACCCGGCCCACCGGCACCCCGGCGACATCGACCTTGTCGCCGACGGTGATACCCGCGGACTGGACGAATTCGGCCTCGATGGACTGCTCACCGATTCCGAGATTGCGGAATCCGCTGGAGGCCAGCACCAGCACACCCACAACGACGACGCCGATGATGCCGAGCCCGAAGTAGCGATTGTTGTTGAACCAGGTTTTGAGTTTGGTCATCATGGCCGGCACACCGCCGATTGCGAGTTGCCACCGATCTGGGAGAAGAGACCGCGTGGGAAGAGGACACCGTAGAGCGAAACGTCGAGCCGGCAGATGTAGGCGTTGGCGTACGCGCCTTCGGAGGTGAAGCGGCCCGCGTCGGCGAGGATGGACGGCAGGTCGATCGCGGCCTGATCCAGTTTGGCGCCGTTGGCCAAGAACAGGGTCAAAGCGTCACGTGTCGAATTCTGCACCGCCTCCAGCTTCGGCTGGATATTGCCCACCATGCCCACGAGGGCGGTGGTCGCACCGGCGATCTGTTCGGTCGAGCCGAGCAGTTGCTGTCCCTGCTCGTACAAACCGCCGATCAGCGCACGCGTCTGGGTTATCAGCGTCTCCAATTCGTCCCCTCGTTTGGCCAAACCGGCCATCACGCCGCTGAGGTTGGTGATCACATCACTGAGGATGGCGTCACGGCGCTGGAAATCGGTGGCCATGGTGGCGGCCTGAGTGATGAACGAGCTCAACGACACCCGGTCGCCCTGCAGGGCGAGGATGAAGGTCTCCGAGAGCCGGTTCACCTGCTCGGGTTCGAGTACCTCGAACAGCGGCTGGAATCCGTTGAGCAGCGCCGAGATATCGAAGGACGGCTCGGTGCGGTCCACCGGGATGTTGCCGTCCTCCGGTAGCTGGGAGGCGTCCCCGCCGGAACCCGGCGCCAGCGCCACATAGCGCTGACCGATCAGGTTCTGGTAGCGCACCAGCGCCTTGGTGTTGCCGAACAGGGTCTGATCGTCCTGGACGATGAAACTGACCTTCGCGTTGTGGTCGTCGGTCAGCTCGATCTTCTCGACCTTGCCGACGCGCACACCCGCCATCCGGACATCGTCGCCCTCGCGTAGACCCAGGACATCGGTGAAAACCGCGGAATACGATTTTGTACCACCGTCGACCGTGCGGGCCAGCGTATTCCACACCAGCACGGTGACCAGCACCGAGACCACTGCGAACAGGCCGAACCCGATCAGCGGTTTACGAACTCCCCTCACGAGGCGGCCTCCTCGGTCACGCGCAGGGTTCCGCCCTCCAGGATCGAACTCAGCATCAGGTACTCCATCGAGGACGGCTTCCGGCCGAGCAGCGTCGTCACGGCGGCGTCGCCCTCGTAGGTGATCGGTGCGGCCGCGGGCACCACGCCGGTGCCCGGGGTGCCGTTGTGCGCGGCCGGCGCGGGCGCGCCCGGCACGGCCGGCGGATTCTGCGGCTGTTCACCGGGCTGCGCCGCCGGAGCCGGAGCCCCGGGCAGTCCCGGAAGCTGCGGCAGCCCCTGCGGGAAAAGGCCTTCCAGCGGCGTACCAGCGAACGGGTTGTTACCCGGCGCCTGCGCCGGCGCGGGCGCCCCGGCCGCAGTGGTGACACCCGGGATCTGCGGCAGCCCGGGCAGCGGCGGCATCACCGGCAGGCCGTCCGCGGCGGGCAGCCGGCGCGGTTTCACCTGCTCGGGGAGGTACCCGGGATCAGCGACAGCGGGAGCGGTGCCACAGCTCGGACCGGCCAGCTCGCCGTAGCGCGGGCAGTCCGCCACGGTGTTGGGATTGAACGGGGTGAAGGTGACACCCGCGTTCCAGACCATCTGCCGCTGCGGTCCCCAGGTGAACACGGTGTTCAGCTTGCGGGACGAGTTGTTCAGATTGCTGATCGCATTGGTGATCGACGCCGGATTCGCGGCGAGCGCGCCGAAAGTCTGGTTCAGGCCCACGGTGAGTTCTTTACCGACATTCGGGTTACGGGCGAACAGATCGTTGATCTGGTCGGCCATACTGCTGGCGCCGGTGATCACGTTCACCAGTTCCTCGCGCCGGTCGGCGATCGTGCTCGCGGTCTGTACCGACGAGGCCAGGACATCCATCAGTTCCGGCGCCGATTCGTTGAGCGCGTGCACCGAACCCGACAGATCGCCGAGGAAGACACCGAGATCCGGGATCGACTGGTCCACCGAGGTCACCCAGCGGTCGAGCCGCTCGATGGTCGAGCCGGGGACCCGGCCGCTGCCGTCCAGCGCATAGGACAGGGTGCCGAGCACCCGGCCGAACTGCATCGGGTCGATGGCGTCGAGGATGTTCTGCACCGTGGTGAGCGTGTCCTGCAACGCGATGGTGCCCTGGCTGCGGTCCTCCTCGATCACCGAACCCTCACCGAGGTGATCGGCGTCGGGCCCGTTGTAGACCAGTTCCACCGAGGTGACGGCGAACAGGTTGCTCGGCACCACACGGGCGGTGACCGTGGCCGGGATACCGGCGGCGAATTCGGGCTTCAGGTCGATGTTCACCTGCTGCAGCTCGCCCTGGGCGGCCACCGAGACATTCTTGACCGCGCCGACCAGTACACCGCGGAACTTCACGTCGGCTTGTTCGGGCAGTCCGTCACCGGTGGTGGTGAGATTGGCCGTCACCTTCACTTTTTCCACGAAATAGCCCTGATACCGGGCCATCAGGAAGCCGAGAACGACCGCGAAGACGACAAGGCCGCAAACACCCGCGATGAGCAACTGCTTCATCGTGGGCCCGCGCCCACTCGGATCGATGATCATTACCTACCCCGAGATCCGGATGCCGGGGTTGACACCCCAGATGGCCAAGGTCATGAAGAGGTCCACGAAAACGGTCGCGATGATGCACATCTTGATCGCACGGCCGGCCGCGACACCCACGCCCTCCGGACCGCCGGAGGCGAAGAAGCCGTAGTAGCACTGGATGAACGTGGTGATGGCGACGAAGACGATCGCTTTGAGCAGCGAATAGAGCACGTCCGTCGGTATCAGGAACTGATAGAAGTAATGCTGATAGGTCCCGCTGGCCGTGCCGCCGATCAGCTGCACCGTCAGGGCGCAGGAGATGTAGGCCATCGCCAGACCCAGGCAGTACAGCGGCAGGATGGTGATCATCGCGGCGATCATGCGGGTGCTCACCAGATAGGGCAGCGGGCGGATCGCGATCGACTCGAGCGCGTCGATCTCCTCGGAGATACGCATGGCGCCGAGCTGAGCCGTGAAACGACAGCCCGCCTGGGCCGCGAAGGCCAGAGCGGCGAGCAGTGGACCGAGCTCACGGGTGGTCGCGAAGGCCGAGATGGCACCGGTGATCGGACTCAGGCCGAGCAGATCGAGCGAGGTGTGACCCTGGATGGCCACGGTCATTCCACCGAACGCGCTCAGGATGAGGACGACGCCGATGGTCCCGCCACCGACGATCAGATTGCCGTTACCCCAGGTGACATCGGAGAGCAACCGCCAGACTTCTTTGGGGTACTGCTTGAACGCCAGCGGCATCGAGCCGACCGAGCGCAGGAAGAAGAACACCTGATGCCCGAGCCGGGCCAGCATATCGACCGGTGCGCCGGCCGCTTTTCGCAGTTGCTGCAGAGGTTTGAGCAGCGGGGGCACATAGGTTGCGGACACCGGCTCACACCACCTGTGGGGGGAACAAAGTGTTGTACACCTGGGTGAAGATCACATTCACTCCGAACAACATCACCGCGGACATGACAACGGCGGTATTCACCGAGTTGGCGACACCGCCCGGACCACCGCGGGTGTTCAGTCCGGTATCGCAGGCGATGATTGCGGCGAGGAGACCGAACAACAGCGATTTCACCAGCGCGACAAGCAGGTCGAGCGTTACCGCGAAAGAGGCGAAGGTCGAGATATACGAACCCGGGGTTCCACCCTGGGCGAAAATATTGAAAATGTATCCGGTCAGAAATCCGACGAAGACCACGAATCCGCAGAGCAACACGCTGACCAGCATTGCGGCGCCGAGGCGGGGCGCCACGAGTCGGCGCAGCGGATCGACACCCATGACTTTCATGGCGTCGATTTCCTCGCGAATGGTCCGGGAGCCGAGATCGGCGCAGATCGCGGATCCGACGGCGCCCGCGATCATCAGCACGGTGACCAGTGGGGCGCCCTGCTGGATGATGCCGAGGCCGTTGGCCGCACCGATGAACGAGGTGGCGCCGACCTGCTGTGCGACCGCGCCGACCTGGATGGATACGATGACACCGATCGGGATGGCCACCAGGAGAGTCGGAGCCGCGGCCACGTTGGCCATGAACGCGCACTGCCGGATGAACTCGTTGACGGGAAACCGTCCGCGAAAAATACTGACCACGAGTTCGGTAATCGCTTCGACGGCCATGGTCATCTGGCGGCCGAGCGTCTCCAATGAACGTCTGGGGTGGTCGCGCCAGTAGTCCCGCGTCCACTCGACCGCTCCGCTCAACCGAGAACCTGTTGGTGGACTCTTGGTCGACTGCACTGACTAACCCCTCTCGACGTCGGTTACCTACCCCGACGGCTGGTTTGCTTGAGGCACCTTACTACGTAGTAGTGCGGAACACACCATAGGCGCGTGAGCGCAGTCACAGATGTTCATCACTTTGTGGCGTGACCACTGAGTTATCGCACGTTCCTTGGTGTGTATCCCAATGAGAGTTCCGCGGCACCGGAAGAACATACAGCTGACCGGCGCGAAATGTAGGGCAGAGCGCAAGAACCCTTGCGAACCGTGGTTCACTTAAATAACGGAGAGTATTCCGGGAAATTAACCCTTTCGCGGCAGTGTGGAGATTCGACCGTTACTCGACCCGCGCGCCCAAATCCGGGACAATTAATAGCGTTCGGCTATTCTTCCGAGGGTTATCGTGGCCGGAGTTCGCGCGGTGCGCGCCGCACGTGGAGCACCCCGGCCGAATGCACGACCGAAGAGCCGAACTTCCCTGTTACGCAGTCGAACTCGCGGGTAGCGGCAACTCGGGGCGCGCGTCGGGGCCTTTGCTGCCACGATGAGGTGCCACACATTGATATCGTGCGGCTTCAAGGTCTGGAGGGATATGTTCAGGAAACTCGCCCAGGCGGCCAGCGCCGTCTTCGCCGTCGCGCTGAGCACGGCGCTACTCGGCACCGGGACGGCTGCGGCCGAGCCCCGGCCTGTACTCGGTGGTGGCTCGGGGCTCATCATCTCCTCCGAGTCCGGCCAGATGTCCGAGTACGCGATCCAGTGCACGCTCACCACGATCGGTCACGACGGCGCCGGCAGACTGGTCGGCCTCACCGCGGGACACTGCGGAACACCTGGGCACGAGGTGTATTCGGAACAGGACCCGGGAGCGGGAGTGCTCGGGCGGTTCGTCTACTCCAACCAGGACCTGGACTACGCGGTACTCGAATTCGATCCCGGCCGGGTGACCCCGGTCAACCGGGTCGGCAACCTGAGCATCACCGGGGTCGGCGCGCCGGCCCAGTTCCCCAATATCGTGTGCAAAGAAGGCCGCACCACCGGCAACACCTGCGGTATCGCCTACGGTGACGTCTTCGCCAGCAGTATGGAGACCTGGTCGCAGATGTGCGTGATGGAAGGCGATTCCGGCGCGCCGGTCGTCGTCGGCTCGACCCTCGTCGGCATGGTGAACGCCTACCTGGCCATCGCCTGCTTCGGCCCGGAGGTCGGCACCAATATGGCGACCATCATCGGCGATATCGACAGCCGCAACGGCGTCGGAGCCGGGTACCGGCCCATCTAGCGGCTACCCCGGATCGAGAACGAGGTGGGCACCGGCTGGTGCCCACCTCGTTTTTTGTCGGTCCCGGCCTCAGAGTTCCTCGACGCAGACTACGAAGCGGCGTTCCGGATACACATATCCGCTGCTACCCGCACCGCAGGCGTTCACGTCGGTAGCGTTCTGCTCTATCGCGACGACCTTTACCCCGTCCGTGGCGGAAGTCTCGGTGCATTCGATCCGCTCCGGCCCGGTGGTCCCGCCGCCCACATCCATACAGCCGCCGACCACCCAGTCGATATCGAGGCACAGCGCGCCCATCTCGATACCGTTGCGGCTCTCGGCGTAGTAGTTGTCGGCATCGCTTATGCACTGCGTGCTCTGTTCGGCCTTGCCGATCACCTTGTAGTTCGACTCGTTGCTGCCACAGGACGCCTCCTCGATGCTGGCGTCGGTGGTGGTACCGCCGAGCGTCACACAGTCGCCGACCTGGGCGTCGAAACTGACATCGCCACCCTCCGGGGTGGTGGTCGGCGCGCTGGAGGTGGTGGTGCGCGACGTCGTGCCGGGAGTCGGGGTGCCGGTCACGTCCACCGCGTCGACGGTGCCCGTCTCCATCGCCGGCTGCGCCCGGCCCTCGATGGTGGAACTACAACCGGCGACCGCCAGGCCGGCAGCCATCGCGGCCCCGGCGATCGCCATTGTCAATCGAGATGATGCCCATCCAGACACGCACAGTCCTCCCGCTGTGATGCCGAACTCTGCCCCCGCGTCGAATCCGAACCTCACTGCAGCTCCGCCAGCAATTCCACGCCATGAATACACCATGACGGCGCGAGCGTCGACTCTGCTGACGCCGCTCCCGGGGAGCCTGCCGGACGCGGGCCGGGCAGCCGGGTGCGGCGGCCGCACAGCGGCGTGACATATGTCATCAACAGGTTTGGTAACGCAGATCACTCGATGTCCATCCGGAAGCACCTCCCGAACAGGAATCCCCGGCCCACCGGCCCTGCGGTGGACCGCCGGACGGGTCACCGGGGGAGCGTGGCGAGTCACACCGGCAATGCATAACAGCTATGTAACGCAAATCCGGACTGGTCACGACTTCGTAAAGGCAGTACGAAGGATCTCGGAGCGGAGGCGCATCAGCTGGATCCCAGCGAGCTTCCGCGATGCGCAACAGCCTGTCGGGACCGCTCCACAACTCCACGACCGGCAGCGCGCGGACGACCAGACGCTCACGGGCCGTACGGCCGTGGAGGGGCTCCACAGAACTCCGCGAACACTCGCCGGGGTGCTCCGAAGGCGTACCGGCGGCCCACCGGCCCCGTGCGCTCCAGAGTCGAATGGACGGACGAACACTCTTATGTATGTCTTCGACAACACCGGGTCGCAGCCGACCGGTCGCCGCACTCAGCGGCGGCTTCGGCAGGGTGTCCTGTTGACGGCCGCAGTCGCCACCGCCACCACGCTGGCCGTGGCGCCCGCGTACGCGCTGCCGGAACTGCCCACCGGTTCCGCGGCAGGCGCCACCGAGCCCGGTCCACCGGCGGCGAACTTCGCGCCGCCCGCGATCAACCCCTCCGAGGGTGAAGAGGTCGGCGTCGCGCAGCCGATCATCATCAACTTCAAGGATCCGGTCGACGACCGGGCCGCCGCCGAACGCGCCATCAAGATCACTTCGTCGAACGAGGTACCCGGCCACTTCTACTGGTGGAGCGATAAGCAGGTGCGCTGGCGGCCGAACGAGTTCTGGCCCGCGCAGAGCGACGTTGTAGTGGAGGCCGGCGGCAGCCGCAGCGCCTTCCACGTGGGCGACGCCGTCGTCGCCACCGCCGACGACAACACGAAGATGATCACCGTGACCCGCAACGGCGAGGTCGTACGCACCATGCCGACCTCGATGGGCAAGGTGGACCACGAAACGCCCAACGGCACCTACATCGTCGGTGAGCAGAAGCGTGAAATGGTCATGGACTCCTCGACCTACGGCGTCCCGGTCGACGCCCCCGAGGGCTACAAACTCGATGTCGAGTACGCGACCCGTATCTCCAACAGCGGGATCTTCGTACACGCGGCACCGTGGTCGGTCGGTTCGCAGGGCTACGCGAACACCAGCCACGGCTGCCTGAACGTGAGCACCGAAGACGCCCAATGGTTCTACGAGAACGTCAAGAAGGGCGACGCGGTCGTCGTGCAGAACACCCAGGGCGGCACCCTCAATGCCGGCGACGGTCTGGGCGACTGGAACTGAGTTGTCGGCGGGTCGGGGCCCTCGTGACCCCGGCTCTATGTGCTCGGTCGCTGTAGATCGCCGCTCCGGAACCGATTCCCTGTTACCGGGGTAGAGCATCCGGGAAGGCGAGGGTTCGACGGCCGGCAGAAACTCCATACGCAACGGTGGCCCACCCGAGACTTCGGGTGGGCCACCGTTTTGTCGCCGGGTGGGGTCACCAGATCTTGACGCGCTCCTCCGGCGCCAGATACAGGGCGTCTTCAGGGGTCAGCTCGAAAGCCTCGTGGAACGCGTCGATATTGCGGACCACGGCATTGCAGCGGAACTCCGGCGGGGAGTGCGGATCGACCGCCAGCCGACGCACCGCCTCCTCCGGACGCGATTTGGTCCGCCAGACCTGCGCCCAGCCGAAGAACACCCGCTGCAAACCGGTCAGCCCGTCGATCACCGGTGCCTCCCGGCCTTCCAAGGAAATCCGGTAGGCCTGCAGGGCGATCGACAATCCACCCAGATCGCCGATGTTCTCGCCGATCGTGAACTCACCGTTGACGGTGTGTTCGTCGGACAGATCGGCGGGGGAGAGTACGTCGTACTGGTCGATGAGCGCGCGGGTGCGCTTACCGAACTCGGCCCGATCGGTATCGGTCCACCAATCGACCATATTGCCGTCGCCGTCGTACTTGGCGCCCTGATCGTCGAAACCGTGACCGATCTCGTGCCCGATCACCGCCCCGATACCACCGTAGTTGGCGGCGTCGTCGGCGTTCATATCGAAGAACGGCGGTTGCAGGATGGCGGCCGGGAAGACGATCTCGTTCATCCCGGGGTTGTAGTAGGCGTTCACCGTCTGCGGAGTCATGAACCATTCGTCGCGATCCACCGGACCGCCGAGTTTGTTCAGATCGCGATCGTGATCGACGGCGTGGCCGCGCCGGTAGTTCCCGACCAGATCGGCCGGCGTCACCGTGATCGCGGAGTAGTCGCGCCAGCGGTCCGGATAACCGATCTTGGGAGTGAACTTCTCCAGCTTGGCGAGCGCGGCCTGCCGCGTCGCCGGGCTCATCCACTCCAGTTCGGCGATATTGCGGCGATAGGCCTCGCGCAAATTGTCCACCAGCCGAACCATCGCGGTTTTGGCCTCGGGCGGAAAGTGCTCGGCCACATAGAGCTTGCCCACGGCCTCACCGAGCAGATCCTGGACCAGCGAAACCCCGCGCTTCCAGCGCTCCCGGTTCTCCTGGGCGCCGGTGAGCGTACGGCCGTAGAAATCGAAGCTCTCCTCCACCACCGCTTCGGTGAGATACGGCGCGCGGGCCCGCAATACCCGCCACTGCGCCCACAGCCGCCACTCCTCGACGGGTTCGGACGCCCACAGCCGCGCGAAGGTCCGCAGATAGTCCGGTTGCCGGACGACCAGTTCCGCCAGCAGTTCGGGGCCACCGCCGGCGACCCCCTCGGCGAGACCGTCGGCCCATGCGGTCCAGTCGAATTCCGGCTCGGTGGCCAGCAGGTCGGCGAAGGTCGTGAGGTTGTAGCTCAGTTCGGCGTCACGACGGCGCACCACATCCCAGTGCCCGGCCGCGAGCTTGCGTTCGAGCTCGAACACGCGAGCACCCACCGGCCCGGCCGGCACCAGTTCCGCGATCCGGGGGTCGGCCGAGACCAGGGCGAACATCCGATCGATATGTGCGATATAGCGTTCGCGCACCTCGGCGTATTCGTCGGAACGGTAGTAGGACTCGTCGGGCAGGCCGATACCCGACTGTGTCGCGTAGACGAGGTAGCGCTGCGAGTTCTTGTCGTCGGTGTCGACATAGACCGCGACCGCGCCGGAGACACCGACCCGCTGCAACCCGCCCAGCAGTCCGGCGAACTCACCGCGATCGGTGGTCCGCGCGAGCGCGGCCAGTTCCTCGACGATCGGCGTCAGTCCCAGCGACTCGACGGTTTCGGTATCCATGAACGAGGCGTAGAGGTCGGCGATCTTGCGCGCATCGCTGCCGGGCTCACCGTCTGCGTTGCGGATGATCTCCTGGATGTCGAGCTCCGCCCGGTCGTAGAGCTTGCGGAACGCGCCGTCGACCGCCCGGTCGGCCGGGATCTCGTACCCGGCCAACCAAGCGCCGTTGACATGCGTGAACAGGTCGTCCTGGACCCGGACGGCCGGTTCGAGATGGGTCAGATCGATGCCGGAGGGGCTGGTCACGTCAGAAGTCACACAACCCAGTATGCCGGTGCGCCACGGTGCCGGACCGGATATGTGCCCGGCCGGGCCGTTCAGTTGGTCGGCTCCGGGGGAGCGATCGTCACCCCGTACTGGTCCTCGATCCGCTGGTCGAATTCGTCCTCACACTGCGAGACGGCGGTCTGATCGCCGTTCGCGTTGCTCACGCAGTCCACGAAATCGCGACCACCCGAATCCGACCAGATCCCCCAGCCGATGATGGCGACCACGATCACCCCGACGATCGCGAGCACACCGAGGATCAGGCCGATCACCGCCATGACCCCGCCACCGCCGGTACCGCGGTTGGCCTTCACGAGCGCGATCACACCCAGGATCACCGCGATCAGCCCGAACAGGATCCCGCCGACGATCGTCCAGAAACTCAGTACGCCGAGAATGCCGAGGACCAGCGCGGCGATCGCCATACCTTTGCGCTTCGGTGATTCCTGCCAGTACTCGGGCTGTCCGCCGGGGCCGGGATAGGGGCCGGGACCGGGTGCGGGATAGCCCGGGGGCGGTGGGTAGGACATAGTTCCTCCTCGGCTGAGCTGGTCGAGACCCCCGCGGGTCGCGCTCGGGCGGTCTCGGTCCGCATATCATTGTCGAGGGTCCATACGTTCGGGTTGACCCCCTATCCGGACTTTTCGGACGTTACCCGGCGCCGAGCCGGGCATGCATCTCCCAGATCAGTACTTCCGCCGGCTCCAGCGCAGTCAGCCGCTGGCCACCGGAAAACGTCAGGCGCACCGCGTCACCCGCGTCCAGCCGGCCCGTGCCCTCCATCTCGATCGCCCCGCGAGCGACGAACACGTGCACATACGGCGCTTCGGGCAAGTCCACGGTCGCTTTCCCCTCCGGCGCCAGTCTTGCCACATGCAGTGCCGAATGCGAACTGTTGATGGCGATGGCGGTGCGATCGCGATAGCGCCGCAACCCGGACGCGACGGTTGTCAACCCGCCCGCGGCCAATTGATCGTCGATCTCGAGCTGCTGATAGCCCGGTTCGATCCCGGGTTCGTCGGGCAGCACCCACATCTGCACGAAATGGACCGGTTCGCCGTGCTCGGGCCGGTTGCCCTCGACCCGCCAGGAATCGTTCTTCTCCGAATGCCGGATCCCGGTACCGGCGCTCATCCGCTGCGCGAGTCCCGGATAGATGACGCCGCTGTGACCGAGCGAATCCTGGTGAACCAGGGAACCCTCCAGCACCCAGGTCACAATTTCCATATCCCGGTGCGGATGGGTGTCGAAGCCTTGGCCGGGCAGGACGATATCGTCATTGTTCACCAGCAACAGACCGTGGTGGGTGTTCTCGGGGTCGTAGTGCGAGCCGAAGGAGAACGAATGCTTGGAATCGAGCCAGGATATCCGGGTCTTCATACGATCGCCCGCACGATGTACATCGATATGCGGCGTCGGCAGCGTGGACACAGCGCGACTCCTTTCCGGCTCGGGCACAATTACCTTTCCCGTATGTAGCACTCGGCGACATCACGACCTCGTCGATTGTCCGCTCCGCGCATTTTACGCGAGCGACCTCGGGGTGAACGGCCGGTGAGCAACCGGGGCGGTAATAGCGGTGTGGCACGCGTTTCGTCGAAAATGGAGATGAGGAACCGGGAGGTGGAAGATGCGCCCCGAAGCGCTCGCGCGAACCGAGCAGCGGCTGCGTGCCGCCGCGCGGCGCGACGGCGTCACCGACCTGGTCGTCGGCGTCGCCGTGTTCCGGGACGGAAAACTGCTGGTGGTGCGCCGGGTACCGGGCGACTACCTCGGCGGAATGTACGAGCTACCCGGCGGCGGGGTCGAATCCGGGGAATCGCTCCCCGAGGGGGTCGCGCGGGAACTGTTCGAGGAAACCGGGCTGGTGGCCAGCCGTATCACCGATTTCCTCGGTTCGTTCGACTACGCGACCCGGACCAAGGCCAAGGTACGCAAATTCAGTTTTCTGGCCGAGGCCGAACCCGGCGAGATAACACTGGACCCGGACGAGCACGACGATTACGCCTGGATCGACGCGGGCGCCCTGGGCACCCTACCCATGGCCCCCGATATGCGGGAGGCCGTCGACCTACTGATCACCGAACGAGTGCCCGGTCCGGCCGAAATGCCCCGCGGGCTCCCGGGCGGGTAGCGTCGCGGCGGTGTCCAGCGCTGCGCCCGAACCCACCACCACGGACCGGACACCCGGAGGGGGCGGGCGCAGACACGATCTGACAGCTCTGCGGGCCGTGATCACCGAGAGCCCCGGCGCGATCCGGCTGACCCTGGTCCGGTTCACGAGCCAGTTCGGCGACGGGATGTTCCAGGCCGCACTGTCCGGCGCGATCCTGTTCAACCCCGAACGAGAAACCGATCCACTCGCCGTCGCGGCCGGCTTCGCTGTGCTGCTGTTGCCCTATTCGCTGATCGGACCGTATGCCGGCGCCCTGCTGGACCGGTGGGATCGGCGGCAGGTCCTGTTGGTCGCCAACCTGGTGCGCGGTCTGCTGATCGCCGCCGTGGCGCTCGGGCTGCTCGCCGGTGCCGCCGCGAGCCCGCTGCTGCTGCTGGCGCTCGCGGTGGTCGGGATCAGCCGGTTCACTGCCGCCGGGGTATCGGCGGCGCTGCCGCGTGTGCTGGCACAACACCGGCTGGTACCGGCCAATTCCGTCCTCGCCACCGTGGGATCGGCGTGCGCGGCGGCGGGCGCCGGGGCAGCGGTGGCGGTGATCGGCGCGATCGGCGCCGGGGATACCGGATCGGCGGTCGCGGTGGCTCTGAGTACGAGCGGCTCGGTGGCGGGAGTGGTGCTCACGGCCGGATTCCGGCCCCGCGCCCTCGGCCCGGAAGCGGAGCCCGGGGCTTCCGCGGGCGCCATCCGGGCGGTACTGGCCGGGCTGCTGGTCGGTGCCCGCGCGGTCCGGCATTCGGTCGATGTGTCCACCGCGATGATCGGGATCGGCACCCATCGGGTGGTGTTCGGCGCCAACACTCTCGTCATGGTGCTGGTCTTGCGGGAGGCGCCGTCACACGGCGCGGCGGTGGACAGCGGACTCATCGGATTCGGTGTCGCGATCACCGCCACGGCCGCCGGAATGCTGCTGGCAGCGCTGCTGACCCCGCTGCTCATCCCACGCCTGGGCCGGTTCAGAACGATACTGCTCGCACTGTCCGCAGCGATCGCGGTACAACTCGCACTTGTTCTCCCGACTGCTTTCGCCCATGCACCCGACACCGTGCAGCGGGCCCACCATCTCCTGCTCGCCGGCGCGTTCCTGCTCGGTCTCGCCGGCCAGACGATCAAGCTCACCGGCGACGCCGCCATGCAGATGGACATTCCGGACGACCGGCGCGGACAGGTTTTCGCCCTGCAGGACACGGTGTTCAATATCGCGTTCGTCCTGGCGGTCGCCGTGACCGCACTGGTCGTCCCGGCGGACGGCAGGTCACCGGCTGTCGTGCTGGCCGGGGCGGGGTGTTACGGCGCGGGGATCGTCGCCCTTCTGCTCAACAACCGCAGGCGCAATCGCCGGGCGCCCGATGCGGCCGACCGACCGGACCACCGATGACAGGAACACCGGCCGCAGGCGCACGAGTCGAGACGCCGGCCCGGTTCCATGCCTTCCCGCCCACACTCGGCGGGCCGGCAGCAGGGCAGCGGTCCGCGGTTGTCAGGCCGGCGCCGACTGCGGTGCACGGCCGGCCCACCGTGTGAACAATGGAGGCACAGCCGGAAGGAGGGTGCCGTGGGATTGGACCTCAACAGCGACCTCGGCGAGGGGTTCGGAGCCTGGAGTATGGGCGAGGACGCCGCCATGCTCGATATCGTCACCAGCGCCAATATCGCCTGCGGTTTCCACGCCGGCGACCCCTCCATCATGCGGCGCGTCTGCGCGACCGCGGTGGCGAAGGGTGTGCGGATCGGGGCGCATATCGGCTATCGGGACCTGCCGGGATTCGGCAGGCGGGCCATGGCGGTCCCGCCCGGCGAACTGCGCGACGAGACGCTCTATCAGATCGGCGCCCTGGACGGTTTCGCCCGCGCCGCGGGTGACCGGGTCCGCTACGTGAAACCGCACGGGGCGCTGTATCACGCCGCCGCGGCCGATGCGGCCCTCGCCGAGGCTGTTGTCGGAGCGCTGCACGACTACGATCCGGCGCTCGTGCTGCTCGGACCTGCCGGTACCCAGCTGGAGAAGTCCGCTACCGCCGCCGGGACTCCGTTCGTGGGTGAAGGATTCGCCGACCGGGGCTACAACGCCGACGGTGGATTGGCGGCACGAGGAACACCCGGCGCAGTTCTCGATACCGAGAGCGCTGTCGCCCAGGCGGTATCGCTGGCGGAGACCGGAACGGCCCGGGCGGCGCACGGAGGCGGTACCGTGGCAGTCTCACCCGACAGTATCTGCGTACACGGCGACACTCCGGCCGCGGTCGAGATGGCGCGGCGGATCCGCGCGGCACTGGAGGACGCCGGAATCGCGGTGTCGTCCTTCATCTGACCAACGGAACAGGGTGGTGAATTTGTCACAACCACCACAGATCCGGGAACCGCACCCGGCCATACGGTGCGCGGGCGACCGGGCGTTCCTGATCACCGCGGGCGATCAGGAACGGGTCGGCAGGCTGGTCTCGGTATTGACCGGACGACCCGTCGCCGGAGTGGTGGACGTCCTCCCCGCCGCGGAAACCGTGCTTATCACCCTGGATTCGGTGCGATCGGGTCCCCGGGTACGCCGCGAACTGGAGCAGATCGTCGCTACGGATCACGCCGCCGAATCCGATGTTTCCCGTGGAACATCGACCGCCGCTTCCGAACCCGTGCGAATCCCGGTCCGCTACGACGGCCCGGATCTCGACAGTGTGGCCGAGACGCTCGGGATACGTCCGGAACAGGTCGTCACCGCGCATACCGCGGCGGTGTGGCATTGCGCCTTCATCGGTTTCGCTCCGGGTTTCGGGTACCTCACCGCCGCCGATTGGCAGTTGTCCGTCGCGCGCCGAGCCGCCGCGCGCACTCGGATACCGGCGGGGGCGGTGGGGCTGGCCGGCTCGTACTCGGCTGTCTATCCGCGGGAGACCCCCGGCGGCTGGCAACTCATCGGTACCACCGACCTGACCCTGTGGGATACCGAACGCGACCCGCCCGCACTGATACGCGCCGGTGCCCGGGTCCGGTTCGTCGATGTGGACGCCCCCCGATGATCGTGATCGAGCAGGTCGGTCCGCTGGCCACCGTCCAGGACCTGGGGCGCCCGGGCTGGTTCGATTCCGGAGTGGGCGTCGCCGGGGCGGCCGACCGCGGTGCTCTGCGACTGGCCAACCGCCTGGTGGGAAACCCGCAGGCAGCAGCCGGTATCGAGGTTCTATTGGGCGGTCTGACGCTGCGGGCCGAAACCACGGTACTGGTGGCCGTCACCGGAGCCCCCGCTCCGGCCACGGTCGACGGCACGGCGGTCGGCCATGCCAGCGTCCTGCCGCTCGAACCGGGCCGGCGGCTGCGCCTCGGTTTCACCCGGACCGGGTTGCGCAGTTATATCGGCATACGCGGGGGAGTGCATATCGCGCCGGTCCTGGGCTCCCGCAGCTACGACACGCTGTCGGGTATCGGACCCTCGCCGTTGCGCGAAGGCCAATCCATCCCCATCGGTCCACAACCCCGTGACTGGCCGAATATCGATATGGCGCCGCAGCAACGGTCACCCGAAATACTGGAGATCCGCGCGCTGCCCGGCCCTCGTGACGACTGGTTCACCGACCCGGCCGCCCTGTTCGCCGGGCACTGGACGGTGAACGCCGATACCGATCGGGTGGGGGCACGGCTGGACCGGGCGGACGGGCCACCGCTGCAACGGGTCTCGTCCGGTGAACTCCCCACCGAGGGTATGGCGCTGGGATCGGTGCAGGTCCCACCCAGTGGGCAGCCCATCGTCTTCCTCGCCGACCATCCGATCACCGGCGGCTACCCGGTGGTCGCGGTGGTCGCCGACGCCGATATCGATCAGGTTTCACAAGCCCGGCCGGGACAGCGGATCCGGTTCCGCCGAGCGGCAGTCTGAGGGAGCGACGACATCCACGACGCGGGCGGCTGGTTCGGGCGCGATCAGCCGCTGTCCCCGGGTGGGGTGCGGCGGGAGTCCCAGAATTCACCGAGACTTGCGAAACCCGGTGGGTAGAGCACATTCTGCGGACCGGCGATGATCGCACACCCCCACGCGTCGCCGGTGATGCTCCCGCCCTGGACCTCGACGAGACGCTCCGCGGCCCAGCGGGATGCCTGTTCGCTGTAACCCAGGGATCGGAGTCCCTCCGCGAATGCCTGCGGTTCGATGGTGTTCAGATGTGCCACCAGCCCGGCGTCGAGCGGTTGGTTCAGGTTGTCCTGGACGAAAGGGGAGCGCATCGAGTTCATCCGATTTCCGACCACATCCGGCACGACACCCGCGTTGTCGATCGCGGCGACCCGTCCCGGCGCACCGGCCCGAGCGAGCGCGTTCCGCATATGCCGATCCTGGCTGCCCATGATGTAGTCGAAAACGGCCAGCTTCTGCCCCTCGACCGTCCGGAAATCCCAGAAATAGCCGTCGTGCGGAATGTATTCCTGGAGCGAACCCGGTCCGCGGGGGCCGTGCCATTCCCGAGTGAACGGGACGATATCCAGCCCCAGCATACGATCGGCTTCGTACGCGGCCACTTCGTCCCGGATCGACGATTGCGATCCACGCGGCTTGTACACACCGATCAGCTTGCCTTCGAACCAGACGAACGCATTGGAACCCTCGCCGGGCGCACCCTCGAATTCCAACCGCTCCGCCGGCGGGAGATTGCGCACACTCACGGGCGCGGACGGATCGAAGGCGGGTCCCGAAGACCTGCCCGAGGCGGGGAAATCGGCCCCTCGTCCGTACTCCCGGGCGGTCATCAGATCCCGGAATTCGGCTCGCGGACCGGTGAACTCATCGGTTCCCGACTGCAGCACCGAGCCGAACTCCCGGGTATCACGGGAAGCGACACCCGCTCCGCCACCTGTCGACCGGATCAGGCGGTCCCGGATACTGCCCACCAGATCGGCGAGCGCCCGCCCGATCACCCTGTCTCCTCGCCGTACCGTGCCGACACCGGCAGGGCGTACATCCTCGCTGCGGGCGGCATCGGCCGACATCCGTACCCGTCGCGGATGCCGGTTCCGACGCCGGACTCCGCCCCGTGAGCGGGCACGTCGGTCACCGCCCCGCGAGCGGACGCGTCGGTCACACCGCGGATCGGGATATGCCTAGGCGGGTGGTGCCAGTCGGGCGTGCAGAAGGTACACATTGTAGGAATCCCACGCGGACAGCGTGAAATACAGGTCCCGCGACGTGGACCACGGGTGGAGGAAACCGCCGTAGGCCTTGGGATAGTCGGCCGTCGACACCAGTTGCACCGGTTCGGTCCACGTGCCCTGCGGGTCGGCGGCGGTCCGCAGCACGATCGCCCCGCGCGCCGGGTCCAGATAGCTCATCTGCCACTGTCCGCTGTCCGGGTCGACCCGCACCGACAGCTCGCTGGCGATCCCGGCCACCAACGGTGTCGCCTGATTCTCCGCCGCCGGTGCCCAGGTGCCACCGACCCAGTACTGATACGCCGATTTGTTCAGTACCTCGTCTTTCGGGACCCGGGCCAATCCGATCACACCGATCCGGCCGTTGGGTGTGCCGAACATGTAGACGTAGTCCCCGTGCGGCACCATCGCCGCCACCTGGAACCGCCCGAGCCCGAACAGGTTCTCCCACCGGGCATGCTGGTCCTTCACCCAGGTGCTGCCGTTGTCGTCGGAGTAGGCGATACCGCCGTAGTTGGTCCACCACATACCGGGTACCCGGCTCCACGCGTTCACGGACATGAAGCTCAGATACTGGCGGCCGCCGAGCGCGAACCCGGAGGTCGGGATGGTGGTGGTCTCCCAGTTCTTGATCTTGCGGCTACTCAGCAGTTCGGCGGCGTGGCAGCGGCTGTCCTGGACCATCGTGTCCAACGACAGTCCGTCGGCGAGATCACGGTCGGTGCTGTAACCCATGACATTGCTGCGCCAGTCGTCGTCGGGACCGCCCACACCGCCGGCCGACCAGCCCTTGCCGAACGTGTCCCCGAAGACCACCGCGACCTCGCCCGGCCTCGTCTCCCACATCAACCCCAGATCGGTGCCGTCGACCTGCCAGCGCATATCCGTCCGGTTCGGCGAACCGTGCCCGGTGAGCTGCTCGACCAGCCGCACCGATTCGACCCGTGGCGGTGCGACCGGCGCCGCGACCGGACCGGGTTCGGCCGGATGCACCACCTGCGGCGGCGCCGGTTGCGGCGGCTCACCCGGACCACCGGGCACCGGATAGGGGATGGGTTCGATCTCCGGTTTGATCTGCACCTCGGGCAATCGCCACGGAACTCCGGAACCGGACCCACTACCCGAACCGCTGCCGCTCGCCGACCCGCTGTCCGGGGCCGGAGGTGGTGCCGGTTCGCCGAGATCCGGCTCCGGGCCGGGCTCCGGGGGTTTCGGCGTATCACGGATATCGGGGCACGGATTGTGGCAGGGATCGACAGGTAACGGCTCCGGTGATATCCGCGTGTTGTCCGGCGGCGGATCCGGTACGGGCACCGGCTGCAGCTGCGGCACCGGGACCGGAATATCGATCCGCGGCGGCACCTGCACCGGCGGAGCGGGCGGCGCCGAGGGATCGGGTTCCCGCGCCAGCGGATCGAAACCGGTCTCACCGCAGGCGTTCACCGGTGGCGGAGCCCACGGGAACGGTGCGGCACGAGCGGGGACCGGCACAGTGGCATACCCCACGAGAATCACTCCGAGAAAGGCGAGCCCGAGACGACCCGGCCGAAAACCCGGCACTCCGAAACCAACTTGTCGCACTCTGATGTCGAGTCCCATCGCCGGAATGAACCTACCCGAAACGGGCAACATTCGCGGTCATTGATCGACACGGGTCGGCGACCACACCGGGACAGCGGTGACCTGCGCGACTCCACATGGTCGCGAACCCATCGGCCCAGTAGGCTCACAGGTGATCATGGCCGCCTACTCCGATCCGCGATCGGCCTCCCCGTTCTCCGCGCTGCGGGCCGTCGACCTCGGCAGACGACTGTTCGAGCAGACCCGGCTGGAACAGTGGATCAGCTATACCACCGCCTGGGTCGAACCCGTGGCCGACCTCGGGGCCGGGACCGTGACCGCCCTGCTCCCGGACAGCCTGCTCACCGTGCTGAGCGAAGGAATCCTGAGCCGGTTCGGCGGCCAGGAGATCAGCGCGACGCTGCTCGGTCATCGGCTCACCGGCACCCTGGACGTGCTGAAGGTGCGCCGGCGGGGCGCGCATTTCCAGACCAAGACCGTACTGCGAGAGTTGCGCTGGGACGAACGGCCCATCGACGAAGTGACCGTCATCGCGCACGAGGTCCGGCTGGTACCCGGCGTACCGACCCGGGTGCGAACCAATCAGGTCGACATCGAGGGCACAGTCGGCCTGGAAACCCTGGTGGACTGGCTCGCGAGCCGGCAGCGGGAATGGGAACTGACGGTCACCGGATCGGGACTGATCCGCGCAGTGCACCGCCGCAAACGCATCACCGCCGAACTGGACAGCTCGGTCACCGACGATGTACTGCACCTGGCCGTGCGCCGCGCCACCTGGGCCGGGCTGCCGGTACCGCGGCGATGGCGCACGATCAACCCCATCCCGATGGCGGAACTGCCCCGGGGTGCGCGGGTGCGCTGGGCCGTTCGCGACGGCGCGCTGGTCCGGTTCCGGATCGAACTCGCACCGATCAGCGGGTCGTTCGACCTGGCGCAGATCCGTTCCGCGATCGTGGCCGGAACCACACTCATCGTCTTCTGACCAGCGGCTATTTCTGGGTCTGCCACCACTGCTCGAGTGCCTGTTCGGCCTCCTGCCGAGTGAGCGGGCCACGATCGAGACGCAACTCCTTGAGATACCGCCAAGCCCGGCCGACCTCCGGTCCCGGCGGCAGGCCCAGCAGTTCCATGATCGCGTTTCCGTCCAGATCGGGCCGCACCCGCGCCAGATCCTCCTGCTCCCGCAACCGCGCGATCCGGGCTTCGAGATCGTCGTAGGTGGATCGCAGCGCCGCCGCCCGGCGTTTGTTCCGGGTGGTGCAGTCCGCCCGCACCAGCTTGTGCAGGCGAGGCAGGAGATCCTCGGCATCGGTGACATAGCGGCGGACCGCCGAATCGGTCCACTGCCCCTTGCCGTAACCGTGGAACCGCAGATGCAGGAACACCAGCCGGGCGACATCCTCGGTGAACTGCTTGGGGTACTTCAGCGCGCGCATCCGCTTGCGCACCATCTTCGCGCCCACCACCTCGTGATGGTGGAAACTCACCCCGCCACCGGGCTCGTTGCGTTTGGTGTCCGGTTTCCCGATGTCGTGCAACAGCGCGGCCCAGCGCAACACCAGATCCGGATCGCCCTCTTCCTGGTCGATGGCCTGGTCCAGCACTGTCAGCGAATGCCAGTACACGTCTTTGTGCTGATGGTGCTCGTCGATCTCCAATTTCATGGCCGGTACCTCCGGCAGCACCCGCTGCGCCAGGCCCGTTTCGCACATCATGTTGATACCGTCGATCGGATGGGCGCCGCCGATCAGCTTGTCCAGCTCGGTCCGCACCCGCTCCGCGGTGATCCGATCGATCTCCGGCGCCATCTCGGCGATCGCCTTCCGCACCCGCGGATGCGCGTCGAAACCGAGCTGAGCGACGAAACGCGCCGCCCGCAACATCCGCAGCGGATCGTCGTCGAACGAGTCCTCCGGAGCGGCAGGCGTATCCAGGACCCCGGCGAGTAGCGCCGACATCCCGTCCAATGGATCCACGAACTCCAGCGACCCGTCCGCCGCGATCCGGACCGCCATCGCGTTCACCGTGAAATCGCGGCGGACCAGGTCGCCTTCCAAAGTGTCACCGAAGCTGACCTGCGGGTTCCGCGAAACCCGATCGTAGGTATCACTGCGGAAGGTAGTGATCTCCAACTGCTGGCCGTTCTTGGCCGCACTCACCGTCCCGAATGCCAGCCCCCCGGTATCCCACAACTGATCGGCCCAGCCGCGCACGATCTCCAGCACCTGCTCGGGCCGCGCGTCGGTGGTGAAATCCAGATCGGTGCCGAGCCGCCCCAGCACCGCGTCCCGCACGCTGCCGCCGACCAGGAACAACTGGAACCCGCGCGCGGCGAACATTTCCCCGAGCGGGGTCAGTACATCGGAGAGCCGGCCCAGCGTAACAGCGGCCGCCGCGAGCAAACGGGTACGGCGATCCTGCACAGCGTCGTCGGAGTCGGTCGAAACCACAGCAGAACCTTACCGAGTAAGGGCAAATGCGATTCCGCGGCCGACGGTATGGTCCGGCGCGCATGGATCCGGACCGGAAGCGAGGGCACGGGCAATCGTCACCCGTCGTCCGAGTGTGGAGGACGGGGCTGCTCACGCGGGGCATCACGCACCTTCGCGGTGTATCGCTCGACGTCGGTACCGGACTGCGTCTCCGACATGTCCCGACGGGTGGGCCGCCTCGTGGGGGCGATATCGGTTCCGTCTGTTCGGGGCGAGCGAGTGCCCGTGGATGTGCGGGTCGGGTTGTTCGGAACGCGAGGACGGGCCGGACTGCTCGTGAAGGGAGCGGGCTCGCTGGTCGAGGTGAGGACGCGAAACCAGGCGCCAAGGTCAGGACGCGAAACCAGGCGCCAAGGTGCTGTGTTTTTGGCGCGCTGGCGCGCGCGGGGTCGAGGCCCCCGAAGTCTCGCCGTTCAGGCCTCGAGACTCGAGCCTTCGGCTCATGCGACGTGCAGTCGGCCATCCGGGGTATGCAGCCGTTGCGCACCTTCGGCCAAGGGCGAGACGGGCCTCAACCCTTTGAGGTGTCTCGTAAAACTCGACGCATGCGGGTTGCGGCGGCATCGACGGCCTGGTCGGCATGCGGACGTGCTCGTCTCGGGGCACGGTGAGCTCCGTAATTCGGTCGCTTTGTTCTGGGTGGCGACGAATGCGGTCGGCGGCACGCGCCACATTCCGACCGACGGGAGATCGTTCGGCTGTCGAGCGGGAAACGACCGTGCGCAAACACTCACCGCGCAGTCGATATCCCGGTCTACGGAATGCGCGGCATTCCTTTTCCTCGCTTTCCGAACGGCCGGCATCCATGGTCGGGGCCCGCCCCGGTTCTGGACTGACGGAGCGGGGGAGCGAAGCGGAGGAGCGGAGGAGGGAAGAACCGGGGTCACGAGGGCCCCGACCCCGCGGCGCCGGAGGCGCCGCAAATAAACACTGCTCTAGTATTGCGTAGTGTCTCCGGCCGATCGTGCGAACAGTAGACGCCGCCAGCCGCGGCGTCGTGGTTCGGCCGGTGGTGCGGCGAAACCTCGTATGCGTACCGTGCGGGAGACCTCGGCCGGGGGATTGGTCGTCGATGGGCTCGACGGTCCGCCCGAAGCGCGTTGTGCCGCGCTGATCGGCCGTACCGACCGCCGGGGGCGGCTGCTATGGTCGCTGCCCAAAGGACATATCGAAGAGGGTGAATCCTCGGAGCAGACGGCGATCCGTGAGGTTGCCGAGGAAACCGGTATCCGGGGCGTGGTGGTCGCCGAATTAGGCAGTATCGATTACTGGTTCGTCACCGAGGGCCGGCGGGTACACAAAACAGTGCATCATTTTCTGCTGCGTTCGGTCGGTGGCGAATTATCCGACGCGGATGTGGAGGTAACCCAGGTCGACTGGGTACCGCTGAGCGAATTGAACTCTAGGCTGGCCTACGCCGACGAGCGCAGGCTGGCCGAGGTGGCGAACCGCCTGATCGACCGGATGGAGACCGGCAAGCGATGACGCGTGGACTGAGTCGGATCATGCTCGTGGTCCTGACCATCCTCGGCTCGGCGGCGCTGCCCGCGCTGCTCGGATCCTCGGCGTACGCCCAGCCGACGGGGTCGGCCGAGGACACCTCGGCGCCGCAGTTCCTGAAATTGTCCCTCGATTCGGTGAGCCCCGGCACCGTCACCACGCAGAGCGAACCGATGCTCACGGTAGCGGGCACGGTCACCAATATCGGTGATCGCGGGGTGGACGAGGTGGCCGTGCGGGTACAGCGGGCGCGGCCGGTTGCCGACCCCAGCGAGCTGCGCACGAGTCTGAAGCTCGATCAGGTGAACTACGAGTTCCCGACACCGTTCCAGGATGTGGCGGTGCGGCTGGAACCGGGCCAGCGTCAGCAGTTCACCATGACCGTCCCGTTGCGGGACGCGTCGGGGACATCGCTGAACATCACCGAAGCCGGTGTGTATCCGCTGCTGCTGAACGTGAACGGGACCCCGGACTACGGCGGTCAGGCCAGATTGGACGATGCCCGGTTCCTGCTGCCGGTCTTGGGTCTGCCGGCGGCGGCGGACGGCAGTGCGCCGCCGCCGCCCGCGCCTGCCGCGCCGCCGGTGCAGACCACTCTGTTGTGGCCGCTGGCCGATCGTCCGCGCATGGTGGCCGGGCAAACCGGCGATCTGGACCGCGAGGTCGAGCTGACCGACGACGAACTCGCCGCGTCGATGAGCCGGGGCGGCCGGTTGGACGAACTGGTGGGGGCGTTGGAATCGGTGTTCGGGGACGACCGGGCCGCCGACGGTCCGTCGTCGGCGGTCTGTCTGGCGATCGACCCCGATCTCTTGCTCACTGTGCAGGCGATGACCAGCGACTATCGAGTTCTGGCCAGTCCGTCCGATCCGGACGGTGCGACCCGGCCCGGATCGGGCACCGAATCGGCGAAGGCCTGGCTGGACCGGCTGCGGAATCTGGCTTCGTCGATGTGCACGGTGGCGCTGCCGTTCGCGCAGGTCGATATCTCGGCGCTGGCGGCGGCCGCCGATCCGGCGCTGACCGCGCGGGCACTGGATTCGCCGGCGTCGATCATCGATTCGATTCTGAACACCCGGTCGGTGCGCGGGGTGAGTCTGCCCGATGCCAGCAGCCTGGATCAGAACGCGGCGCAGTTCCTGAAAGCACAGGGGTTCGGGACGGCGGTGCTCGCGGGCAGCGCGGTGGCCCCCGAAGGCGGTGTCGGCGACCCGTACGCGACCGTGCCGGATATGGTGCGGCTGCCCGGGGTGCCCGGTGCGATCCCCCCGCCCACCCCGGCACCGGAATCCGGTGACACTCCGGAGGCGGTACCCGCCGGTGAACAGACCGAGACCGGAACACCCGCCCCCGCACAGACCCCGGCGGGCGCCACGCAGGCGGGTAGCGGCGGCGCTTCGACGGCCGATCCGGCATTGCGGGTGGCGACCTTCGACATCTGGCCCGCCGCCGCCCTGGCCGGCGTCGGGTCGAATCCGCCCACCCCGGCCTATGTTCCGGAGTCGGCACGGTACGCCGTGACCAATGATTCCCGGACGGCGCGGCTACAGGACGCGCTGGGCGCGGTGTCGTGGCGGGCACTGCACACCGATCCGGCCCGGCCGCGTTCGCAGCTGATCATGCCGCCGCAGCAGTGGGGCGCGAACCGCGATGAGGCCGCCGCCCTGTTGCGGCAGTTGAACCTGCTGGTCGAGAACAAGCTGGTCGATCCCCGGCCGTTCGACGACCTCGTCGGCCAGGCCCCCGATCCCGCCCCGTATCAGCTGGCTCCGCTGCCCGAGGCCGCCGTGGAAGCGGTGCCCGGATACTTCGCGGCTCCCGCGCGTGAACAGTCCCATCGGATCTCTCAGTTGCTGCAGGCGATGGTCGAGGTTCCCGAGACGGCACCGACGCCACGCGCCTACCTGGACCCGTTGCGTGACGATCTGGTGCGCGCACTGTCGCTGTCGGACCGCCGGGGCGGGCCCACCGCGCAGGCCGAGGTCTTCGCGCAGCGCCGGATCGAGAAGGCCACATCCACCGTGGACGAGATCTTCCGTTCGGTATCGGTGCTGCCGCCCGGCGGTGTGTACACGCTGGCCTCCGAGTCGAGTCCGTTGTTGCTGGTGGCTCGCAACGATCTGCCCGTCTCGGTGCGGATCCGGTTCCGGATCGACGCCCCGCCGGAAACCAAGATCACCGATATCGGCGAGCAGTTGCTGCCCCCACGGGGCACCCGGTCTTTCCAGATCCCGACCGAGGTCAGCGACAGCCGCAAACTCGTGGTGCCGATCTCGCTCAGCACCCCCGAAGGAGTTCCGCTCGGCCACGCCACCTCGATCTCGGTACGTTCCAACGCCTACGGTCAGATCCTCGCGATCATCACCGCATGCGCGGCGGCCCTGCTGTTCCTGCTGGCCGGACGCCGGTTGTGGCGGCGTTTCCACGGCAAACGCGATCCGGCCGACAAGGGTATCGATCCCGGGCTCCGGCAGCGCGTCGTCCGGCTGGGCCGCGCTCGCCGCCGTGGACGAGGCCGTGCCGGTTCCGAGTCGAGCGTGGCGGCCCGGCAGGCGGCCGACCAGAAGGTGCGGGGCCGGGAACACGTCTAGCCGCCGACGGTGGAGCCGGGCGGCGGCGGACCTCGTACTCAGGCCGGGGAGGATGACCCGGACCCACGTCCCATGGAAGATGGAGAGTGCGCACCGGCCGTCCGGAGATCCGTCCGGGTGCCGGTGCGCAGCCGGACGCGTTACCGCCGATGGACCGTGCAATTCGTCGCGCGGTGACCTCGGGACAATGTGTTCGACGCGACACAGGGGACAACCGCCACGCGGGGTCCGGGCGATACAGGAGGCATGATGAGCGACGATGAATCCTCCGCTCATCGGCAGCAGCCCGGTCGACAGTCCGACGGTCCACGAGACCGCCGGCCCCCCAGCGCACCGTGGGAGCGAGTGCATCGAGCTCCCGGCCCGGAGACGGATATGACCGGTCACCCGGGCGATCCGGAACTGGACCGTGAACGCCCCGGCGCGTTCCGGGAGCCGCCTCCGCAGATGCGTCGGCCCGAACGTCCCGGCGCCGCGCCGGATCGGGCTGCCCCGCCCGGTCCGCGGCCGGCCCCGCGCCCCGGACCGCATCCGGGGGAGGACCGCTACACACCCACCCGGCAACCGAACCCGGATCCGCGCCTGCCCCGGAATCCCGCGCCGGGCCGGCCGCCGATCCCGCCGCCCGGCCCCCGGCCCGCCGTACCACCGGACCAGCGGTCCGCACCGCCGTCCGGCGCGCGCCCGGCCGTCCCGCCCGACCAGCGTCCCGCGACGCAGTCGCCCGCCCGCCCGGCGCCCGACCAGCGATCCGCACCGCCCTCGGGCGGGCGCCCGGCCGTCCCGCCGGAGCAGCGATCCGCGCCGCCGTCGGGCGCACTGGGCGCCGTACCGCCGATGCCCGGGGGCCGGCCGCAACCGGCGCCCGGCCGACCGCCGATGCCCCCCGGCCGACCGCCGGCGTCCGGTGTCCGGCCGCCCGCCCAGGGCCGCCCCGAAGACGGCCGGCCCCCACAACGCCCCCGCCCCGACGGGGGCGTCCCCCCTGCGGGGCCGTCCTCGGAGCCGTTCCCCGCGCAGCGGATGAGACCGATGCAGCCGCCTCCCCCCGGCGGACCACCGCCGGTGCGCTCGGGTCCGCAGGACCGGCCGCTCCCGCCCGGCCGGGGCCGCCCGCCGCAGCCGGATTCGCAACCGCGGGTCCGGCCGGGGCCCGGCGCACCGGTCCGGCCCCCGCATCAACAGGCACCACATCAACAGGCACCGCAGCGACAGGCACCGCCTTCCCAGCCGTTCCGGCAGGTACCCCCGGGCCGCGAACCCGCGCGCCCCGCTGCAGCCGCCGCGGCGGCTCCCGCGCGCGGCGGCGGAACAGGTACCGGCGCCATGGCCGCGGTGGCGGTCGCGGAGAAACCGCCGTCCGGCGCGGCGCCGGAGAAACCGGACCAGGGTCAGGCCAAGCTGCTCAAGGATTCGGGATCCATCGCGATCGCGACCTTGATCAGCCGCATCACCGGTTTCGGTAAACAACTGCTCCTGCTGGCCGTGCTGGGTCCGGCGATCGCCAGTTCGTTCACCTCCGCCAGCCTGATCCCGAACATGATCGCCGAACTGGTACTCGGCGCTGTGCTGACAGCGATCGTCGTACCGACGCTGGTCCGGGCCGAGCAGGAGGATCCGGACGGCGGCGCCGCCTTCATCCGGCGCCTGGTCACGGCCGCTTCGGTGATCCTGGGAACCGCGGCGCTGCTCGCCACTGCGTCCGCGCCGATCCTGGCCACCCATGTCTTCGTCTCGTCGAACGGCAAGGTCAACACCGCGCTCACCACGGCACTGACCTTCCTGCTGGTGCCGGCCGTGCTCTTCTACGGCTTGTCCGCGTTGTTCACTGCCGTCCTCAACACCCGGGGCGCGTTCAAACCGGGTGCCTGGGCCCCGGTCCTCAACAACGTGGTCGTTCTGGTGGTACTGGGTCTGTACGCGCTCACACCCGGCGAGATAACCCTGGACCCGGTTCGTATGAGCGATCCGAAACTGCTCGTCCTGGGATGCGGGGTGACCCTCGGCGTCATCGTGCAGGCGGCCAGTCTGCTGCCGGCGATCCGGCGCCAGGGCATCGATCTGCGCCCGTTGTGGGGGATGGACGCCCGGCTCAAACAGTTCGGCACGATGGCGGGCGCCATCATCCTGTACGTGCTGATCAGCCAGATCGGCGGCATCTTCGCGAACAATATCTCCTCGCAGGCCGACGAAGCGGGCCCGGCGATCTATCAGAACGCCTGGTTGCTGCTCCAGCTGCCCTACGGCGTCATCGGTGTCACCCTGCTCACCGCGATCATGCCCAGGCTCAGCCGTAACGCGGCCAACGACGACACCCCGGCGGTGGTGGACGACCTCTCCGCCGCCACTCGGTTGACGATGATCGCGTTGATTCCGATCGTCACCTTCCTGACCGTTGCCGGTCCACAGGTCGGCGATGCGCTCTTCGGCTACGCCAAATTCGCCGAGGACGCCTCCCGGCTGGGCACCGCGGTCAGCTTCTCGGCGTTCACGCTGATCCCTTATTCGCTGGTGCTGATCCATCTGCGCGTGTTCTATGCCCGCGAGCAGGCATGGACACCCACCTGGATCATCCTGGGTATCACCACGATCAAGATCCTGTTCTCCGCGCTGGCCCCCCTGATCGCCGACACCAGTCAGCAGGTCGTGATCGTCCTCGGGGTGGCGACCGGTCTCGGATTCACCACCGGCGCGGTGATCGGCGGTTATCTGCTGCACCGCAGCCTCGGCGATCTGCGGATGGCCAATGTCGGGCGGACGGTCAGCCGGGTGTTGCTGGCTTCGCTGGCCGGCGGCGCGGTCATGCTGATCGCGGACCGGGTCATGGGTTTGGACCGGCTGACCGAATCGCTCGGCGGTCCCGGTTCCTTCATCCGGGTCGCCATCACCGGGATCGTCATGTTCGCGGTGGCGTTCGGGCTGATGCGGCTGGCGGGTATCCCCGAGGTGGTCGCCATCACCGTCGCCGTCTCGCGGCGTCTCGGCATCACCCCGCCGGCCCCGGAGATCGATCTCGGTCCCGCCGAGGACGAGTACGCCACTCGCATCCTGCAGCGCCGCGATCCGTATCTGGCGTACTCCGGCTTCGACTCGGCCATGGACGCGCAGAGCACCATGGTGCTGCCCATTATCCGGCCGGACTCGGTTGAGCGCACCGGCTCGGGCCAGTTCCCGTACCCTGTTCGGCAGACGAGCACAAGAGGCAGGACCGCTGAAGTTGCGGCATACCAGGGCGAAGGAGGTCCGAGGGTGAGCGACGACGCGGTGGGCGAGCGCCCAGCCGCCGATTCTTCCTCGAATCCGGCGAGCGGTCGCCTGTCCACCGATGTTCCCCCGGAGCAGACGGAACCGGGCGACCCGCACACCCAGCGCGTGGGCGGAGGACCGTCCACGCACGATTCCGCGAACCCGGAGGAGCACTGGGCGGAGTCGGGGGCATACCCCGGCGACGACGAAGCCGACGGTTTCGCGGACGGATCGGACGAGGGATACGAACCGGAGGATCCCGGCGAGAACTTCGCGGAAGAACAGCTGCACCAGGCCGGTTCGACGGTGTCGGCCACCGATCCGGTATACGACACCGGCATGATCCCGGTGCCGCCGATAACCCAGTCCAGCCGGGTCCAGCGCGGTCCCAAACTGATCCCCGGCGCCTCGGTGGCCGGTGGTCGCTACCGGCTGCTGGCCGGCCACGGCGGCGCGCGCGGGCTGCGGTTCTGGCAGGCACTCGATATCAAACTCGACCGTGAGGTCGCGCTGACCTTCGTCGATGCCGATCAGAAGGCCTCCGGTAATTCCGGCCAGGACGGCCCGCAGGCGATCCTGTCCCGGACCCTGCGGCTGGGCCGGATCAATTCGCCGGGTCTGGCCCGGGTACTGGATGTGGTGCGCGGTAGTTCCGGCGGCATCGTGGTCGCCGAATGGACGCCCGGCCGGTCACTGCGCGAGATGGCCGAAACCGTTCCGTCACCGATCGGTGCGGCCCGGGCCATCCGCGTCCTCGCCTCGGCCACCGAGATGGCCCACCGCAGCGGCGGAGCCCTGTCCATCGACCATCCGGACCGGATCCGGATCAGCGCGTCCGGTGACGCGGTACTCGCCTTCCCGGGCACTCTCGGAGATGCCGACCCGCAGAGCGACGTGCGCGGTCTGGGCGCCATGCTGTACGCCCTCATGACCGCCCGCTGGCCGCTGCGCCAGGGTGGGATGAGCGGGAACGCCGCCACGGTCGGCGGGCTGCACCTGGCCGATTTCGGTCCGGACGGAACTCCGGTGGAGCCACGTCAGATCCGTCCGGAGGTCCCGTTCGAGATCTCCGCGGTCGCCGTGCGCTCGCTGGAACCGAACAAGGGCGTTCGGACCGCGGCCACCATCCAGCACGTGCTGGAACAGGCCTCGGTGGTGGATCAGAAGACCGATTTCATCCCGGTGCTGCGCCTCGGCCAGCGCGCCCCGGCACCGGCCGACGAATCACTGGCAGATCCGGAGCTGCTCGCCGCCGAGCGCGAGAAATCACAGCGGATGATGTGGATCATGGTGGCCTTGGGCATCCTCACCGCGCTGGTCGTCGGCATCGTGATCTGGTGGCTGGTCAGTGTTTTCGCCCCGGGTGATTCCAGTGAGCCGCTGAACGAGCAGAAGGTCATCGGCCTCACCACGAGCCGGGCGCCGGACGCTTCGGAAACACCGGCGGGGGCCGCACCGACTCCCGCGGCGGCCGACGGCGTACCGGTACCGGCCAGCGGAGTGGTCGTCTTCTCTCCGGAGGGCACCCCCGACGATCCTTCCGGCGCCGCCACCACGACCGACGGCGACCCGGCGACCGCCTGGCACACCGATCAGTATTTCCAGCAGTTCCCGGCGCTCAAGAAGGGAGTCGGCCTGCTGGCGACACTGCCCAGCCCCGCGACCCTGACCAAGGTCTCGATCACCTCCTCCACCCCCGGAACCAGTGTCGAGATCCGCACCTCGCCCACCGAGACCGCCACGCTGGACCAGACCCAGCTCGTCGGCACGGCGGTCCTCGGCGACGGGGTGACCGAGGTTCCGATCCAGACCGACCAGGCGGCCCGTTACGTCCTGATCTGGGTCACCGGATTGGGCAATTCGGGGGCGCAGTTCCAGAGCTCCATCGCCGAGCTGGGGTTCGAAGCCAAGCCCTGATCACCGCGTCCCGGACCGCTCACGTCCGCCGCTCGCGGACGCCGAATCGGTTGCCGCAGAATCGGTTGCCGCGTTATGATCTCGATCCGCGCTCTCAGCAGGGAGCCCGGCGGGATCAGGGGTACGATTCCGCACGCTGCCCACTCGCAGTGGCTGTCGGTGCCGGATCGCCGACCGTCGTTGCTGTCGTGAGCGCTGTCCAAGGGGTTGGCTATTGTCGTCCGAACTGAACGTGGGGGGTCGTGCAGGGACCGGTGCGGTGGGAACAGGGGAATCCCGGCTGGATACGACAACCGATATAGATCTGCTGCGGGCGCACGCGAACGGCGCTCCGCATGCTTTCGCCGAACTGATCCGCAGGCACAACGAACATCTGTGGCAGACCGCCGCGCGGGTCTGCTACACCCCGGAGGATGCGGCCGACGCCCTGCAGGAGGCGCTGCTGTCCGCGCACCGCAACGCCGGTTCCTTCCGTGCGGAGTCCGGGGTCCGCACCTGGCTGCACCGGATCGTGGTCAATGCCTGCCTGGACCGGATACGCCGCAACCGTGCGCGGCCGGCGACGTATCTGCCGCCGGAGGTATGGCCCGAAATATCGGACGACTCGGATGATTTCAGCCGGGTCGATATCTCGCTCGTGCTCGAACGCGCACTTTTTCGGCTTCCCCCGGACCAGCGTGCGGCGGTCGTCGCGGTGGACGTGGAAGGATACAGCGTCGCGGATGCCGCGGAACTGCTCGGCGTCCCGGTGGGCACGGTGAAGAGCAGATGTGCCCGGGCCCGGCAGCGCCTGAAGATCGAACTGGATTCTCTGCACGTCGAGAGGAACCAGATGTAGCCCCGCCGCGTCAGTATCAGTGACACATTTTTCCTCCCGAACGGTATCTACCCGAGGGAGTACACGATCACCGGCCGCAGGAAATCGGTACCCGAGTCAGATGGACGCAGCAGCATTGGAGGTGTGCAGGTCATGAGCCCTATTCCGCAACCTCCTTTCACCCCGGAGTTGCTGGCCGATCTACACGCCGGAAATATCGATCCGGAGCTCGGCGCCCAGCTGTGGCCCGTGGTGGAGCGCGACCCGGAGGCCAAGCGCTATCTGGATTCGCTCGACGAGATCCGCGGGTCTCTGGCCGCCCTGGGTGGTTCGGAACGGATCACCCGCCCCATCCCGGTCGATATCGCCGCTCGCTTGAACGCACTGGCCGAATCGCTGGGCGACCCGGCGAACGATTCGGGAGGGGATACGGCGCGCATCGAGTTCACCGAGCCTCCGGTTGTCCCGCCGGCGAGCCGCCCACCGTTCCCACCGCCGGTCCCCGATCTCGAGAGTTCAGGTCCGGCAACGCCTTCCGGGTATTCCGATGCCGTCGCGGCCCCGATTTCGCTGGACGCGCACCGCCGGAGGAGCCGGACAGCGGCGGCACTGGCTGCCGCGGCCGTCGTCGTGGTCGCCGCCGGCGCCGCCTTCTTCGCGGTGGGTGACACCGATCGCGAAACCACACCCGAAGCCGCTCCACCGCCCTCCGTCGGCCTCGAGCCCGACCCCGCGCTCGACAGCGCGGTCGCGCTGCGCGCACTCGGTCGCAACGATGTGCGCGGCCGCCTCGCCGACCCTGCCGCTCTCACGGCGTGCGTACAGGCCGCGGGGATAGATCGCCCGGTGCTGGGGTCCGCGGATATGGACTTCCGCGGCCGCGAGGCGGTGCTGATCCTGGTCGGAGGGCGCAACGGAGCCCAGGTCACCGCGCTGGTGGTCGGCTCCGGATGCGGACCCGGCAATCCCGAGGTCCTCGCCACCACCGATATCGGCTAGCTGTGCCCGCGCTCCGCCCCGTATACGAGCCCTGGACGCGCTTCGCCCACCCGCCGGGGCCGGGGGAGTGGGAACAAAGCGCGTCTACGCTGTTGTTGACCGAATCGTCCCCGCTAGCCTTTCTGGAAGGGTCTCATGAGCACGCCAGTTCGCGACCTGATCATCGTCGGCTCCGGACCGGCCGGCTACACCGCCGCTGTGTACGCCGCCCGCGCCGAGCTCCAGCCGCTGGTGTTCGAGGGCACCCAGTTCGGTGGCGCGTTGATGACCACCACCGAGGTGGAGAACTACCCCGGTTTCCGCGACGGCATCATGGGCCCCGACCTCATGGAACAGATGCGTGAGCAGGCAAAACGCTTCGGGGCCGATATCCGTACCGAAGATGTCGACGCCATCGATCTGAGTGGTCCGGTGAAGAAGATCACCGTGGGCGACGATACCTACGAAGCCCACGCGGTGATCCTGGCCATGGGTTCGGCCGCACGCTACCTCGACGTTCCCGGCGAGCAGGATCTGCTCGGCCGCGGCGTGAGCGCGTGCGCCACCTGCGACGGCTTCTTCTTCAAGGGCCAGGACATCGTGGTCGTGGGCGGCGGCGATTCGGCGATGGAAGAAGCGATCTTCCTCACCAAATTCGCCGCCAGCGTCACCATCGTGCACCGGCGCGAGGAATTCCGCGCCTCGCGGATCATGCTCGAACGCGCCAAATCCAACGAGAAGATCCGTTTCCACCTCAACGCCGAAGTCGTTCGGGTGCACGGCGAGACCAGCGTCACTTCGCTGACACTGCGTGATACTCGGACCGGCGAGGCCTCCGAGCTCGCAGCCACCGGCCTTTTCGTCGCCATCGGCCACGATCCGCGCAGCGAACTCGTCCGTGGCCAGATCGATCTGGATGCCGAAGGCTACGTGCAGGTCCGCGATCCGGGTACCCAGACCACCGTCGAGGGTGTTTTCGCCGCCGGTGACCTGGTGGACCACACCTACATGCAGGCGATCACCGCCGCCGGTACGGGCTGTCGCGCCGCCATCGACGCCGAACGCTGGCTCGCCGAGAAGGGCGATATCACCAGCAATACGCTGCCGCACGCCGACCAGCCGATCGATGTCGCCGTAGCGAACTGACCCCGCGGGCGAGTCACGCCCGGAGATCAAGGAGAACACCCATGTCCGAGAGCACCAATACGGTTACCGTCACCGACAAGTCGTTCGCCGACGACGTGTTGCTGAGCGAGAAGCCGGTGCTGGTCGATTTCTGGGCCACCTGGTGCGGACCGTGCAAGATGGTCGCCCCGGTGTTGGAGGAGATCGCGGGTTCGCACGGCGAGAAGCTCACGGTGGCGAAGCTGGATATCGATGCCAACCCCGAAACTGCCCGCGATTATCAGGTGATGAGCATCCCGACTATGATCCTGTTTGCCGGTGGCAAGCCGGTGAAACAGATCGTCGGAGCCAAGGGCAAGGCCGCTCTCCTGCGGGAACTCGAAGACGTTATCTAGGCGTCTCGAATACGCCAACAGGCAGCCGTGACGCGGCGACGCGCCGTAGTATGCCCTGACCAAGATTGTCGAATTCCGGTCCGGGTCTGACAGAATCGACCACGCTCCGTCGTGCGAGGGTGTACGCCGTCGCATGAGTGGGTACCCGGGATTGACGGAAGGAAGGGCCCTCACGCATGCACCGACTTCGTCACGGCGACACCGGTCCAGCCGTAGCAGAGGTTCGGAGCACCCTGGCAAGTCTGGGGTTCCTGCACGCGCACAACGGCGTGGACACCGATGGCGCGGGCGAATATTGGAAAGACACCGAAGCCACCTTCGATTACCAGCTCGACTCCGCGGTGCGTGCGTTCCAGCAGCACCGCGGGTTGCTGGTCGACGGTGTTGTCGGTCCGGCTACCTACCGGGCTCTGAAAGAGGCGTCATATCGACTGGGCGCCCGGACCCTCATCTATCAACTCTCCGCACCGCTCTACGGCGACGATGTCGCGACACTGCAACGCCGGCTCCAGGACCTGGGTTTCTACGTGCACCGGGTGGACGGTTTCTTCGGGCCCCACACCCACGAAGGTCTCACCTCCTTCCAGCGCGAGATCGGCCTGTCGGCCGACGGCATCTGTGGTCCGGATACCCTGCGCTCGCTGGAGCTGCTCGGTGCCAGGGTCACCGGCGGTAATCCGCACCGGATCGCCGAAGAGGAAGTCGTGCACCGGGCGGGTCCGCAGCTCACCGGTAAGCGCATCGTCATCGACCCGGGTCTGGGTGGCGACGATAGAGGCCGCGCCGTACCCACCGAGTTCGGCGAGGTGTACGAATCGGAAGTTCTGTGGGATCTGGCCAGCCGGCTGGAAGGCCGGATGGCCGCTACCGGGATGGAGACGTTCCTGTCGCGGCCGTGGGGCAGCAATCCGACCGATGTGGAACGCGCGGAAACCTCCAACGCTTTCGACGCCGATCTGATGATCTCGCTGCGCTGCGCCTCGAACTCCAGCCCGATGGCCAACGGTGTCGCGGGGTTCTATTTCGGTAATTCGCACGGTTCGGTCTCCATGATCGGACAGGTACTGGCGGGATTCATTCAGCGGGAGGTGGTGGCCCGGACCTCGCTGCAGGACTGCCGCACCCATCCACGCACCTGGGACCTGCTCCGGCTCACCAAGATGCCGACAGTTCAGGTCGATCTCGGCTACGTGACGAACCAGTACGACGCGACGGTGCTGGCCAGTGCGCGGATGCGCGATGTCATCGCGGAAGCCATCCTGATCTCGGTGAAACGCCTCTACCTGCTCGGACAGGACGATCAGCCCACCGGCACATACACTTTCGCCGAGCTACTGGCCGAGGAACTCGCCGCCGCCGACAGCGGATAACGGTTCCCCGGCCGCGCGGCCGCTACAGGGTGAGCACCCGGGTCGGCACCGTCATGGATGCGGCGGCGAGCAACTGGTCGAGGGCGTGCTCGACATCTTCCTTCCAGCCGTGGTCGGAATCGAGTTCCAGCCGCAGCCGCGGGAAGCGATGGTGTTGTGCCACCACTTCGAATCCGACCTCCTCCAAGAAGTCGGATTCGATCATGCAATTCTCCGGGTAGCACTCCAGGCTCGATCGCCGCGCACCACGGTCGGGCGCTCCGATCCGTTCCATGAGGCGCATGGTCCCGGTGGGCCGATCGGAGAGGGCTGTGCTCGGCGGAGTACCCCGGATACCGAATGCCTCCAGCGCGCGGACACCGCGCCGAACCAGATCTGTGACCACGCCCTGCACCAGTCGGTAAGCGATATCGCCGTCGAGATCCGGATACTCTGTGCCCAGCGTGGTGAGCAATACCGCGTCGGGGCTCACCGGGGAGGTGGGGAAGAGCCCGGCGCGGGGCACGACACGCGGCGGGGCGTACAGAGCGCATCCGACGGTTTTGTCGTCGACCGTCGCGAGTTGGCCGCACGAACCCCATTCGAGCATGACCGTCGAGATCCAGGCTTCCTTCTCGAACACCGGATCGCTGAATCCACAGGAGTCCGCGGCCACCGCCGGGTCCATTTCCCAGAACACGCAGCGGCGAGCATGTGCCGGCAACCGGCTGATGCTCTCCAGGGTTAGTCCTGTGACGCTGGTCGACACCGCTCTGCTCAGCCTCCAGCTATCCGATTCTTCTACGCTCACGCCGCATCATAGTTTTCTCGACAGCCAGAATATGCGATCAAGCGAACCCGCCTCATTTCGCGTCACCGTGATCTTCGATTTCTGCCGCCATCGCGTTCGTTGCCTCGATCCCGATCGTTGTCACAGTGACGTTTCATCTCCGAGGGAGAGTGAGCGCGATCGACGCGGCAAATTGTCAATTCTCGAGTGCGGATTGCATCATCAACTCGACGATCCGTTCCAGATCGTCCACCGATCCGAACTCGACCACAATCTTGCCCTTCCGTTTGCCGAGACTCACCGAAACTCGAGTATCGAAAGAGGTGGACAAACGATCGGCGACATCCTGTAGACCAGGGGAGTGGATGGGCGGCCGCTTCGGTGCGGGAGGTTTGGGTGGTTCGGTTTCCCGGTTCGCCAGCTTCACGGCTTCTTCGGTTGAGCGCACCGATAGCCCTTCGGCGACGATCCGCGCCGCCAGCACTTCCTGTGCGTCCGCGCCGCCTTCCAAACCGAGCAGTGCGCGCGCGTGCCCGGCCGACAGCACCCCGGCCGCGACCCGGCGCTGCACCGGAATCGGCAGCTTCAGCAGCCGGATCATATTGGTCACGACCGGCCGGGATCGACCGAGTCGAGTCGCGAGCTCCTCCTGGGTGACCCCGAACTCCTCCAGCAGCTGCTGATAAGCCGCCGCTTCTTCGAGGGGGTTCAGCTGAACGCGATGAATATTCTCCAGCAGGGCATCCCGGAGCATGGCATCGTCGCCTGTTTCGCGGACGATGGCCGGGATCGTTTCCAGTCCGGCCTTCTGACAGGCCCGCCACCGGCGCTCACCCATGATCAGCTGATAGCGGCCGCCACCGGACTCCAGCTCGCGGACCACAATCGGTTGCATCAGCCCGAACTCACGAACCGAATGGATGAGCTCGGCCAGCGCCTCGTCATCGAAGTACTGGCGTGGCTGCTTCGGATTCGGCTCGATCTTGTCGGGAGCGATCTCTCGATAGACAGCGTCACCCGCCGGTGCCAGATCCGGCATCTCCACCGGTGCCGGCACATGGTGCAGGTAGGCGGATGCGGGTCGGGGCCCGGGATCCAGACCTATCACTGCATCGGCCGCCTCGGCGCCGAGCCCCGCCGCGACCGGAGCCGGTCCCGTCGGGATCAGCGCCGCAAGCCCGCGTCCCAGTCCACCCTTTTTCGACTGACTCACCGGCCTATCCTTTCCCTTGCCCGCGTCCACAACCACGACCGATCACACACCCGATCCATACACTCCGCGTCATTCACTCCGCGCCGTCTGTCACCGCGGCGACTTTCACCGCACCGCGCGCGGCGAGCTCCCGGCCGGCGTCCAGATAGCTCAAGGCGCCGCGGGAACCCGGATCGTAATCGAGAACCGTCATCCCGTACCCGGGTGCCTCGGAGACCTTGACGCTGCGCGGGATCACCGAACGCAGTACGACATCGCCGAAGTGACTACGGACCTCTTCGGCAACCTGATCCGCCAGCTTGGTGCGACCGTCGTACATGGTGAGCACCACAGTCGACACATGAAGTTCCGGGTTGAGGTGGGATTGCACCAGGCCGATATTCCGGATCAGCTGTCCCACACCTTCGAGCGCGTAGTACTCGCACTGGATCGGGATCAGCACTTCCCGCGCGGCGACCATCGCATTGATGGTGAGCAGTCCGAGCGAGGGCGGGCAGTCGATCATGACGTAGTCGATGTCGTAGCCGGCGATATTGGCCTCTTGGATAGCCCCCTTGAGCCGGGCCTCGCGGGCCACCATGGACACCAGTTCGATCTCCGCGCCGGCCAGATCGATCGTCGCCGGAATGCAGAGCAGGTTATCGCTGTGCGGACTCTGCTGGATCGCGTCCTGAACCTTGATCTCACCGATCAACAATTCGTAGGTGGACGGCACTCCGGAATGATGTTCGACCCCGAGGGCGGTACTCGCATTGCCCTGTGGATCCAAATCGATCACGAGGACCTTCATCCCTTGATGCGCCAGCGCCGCGGCCAGGTTCACCGTCGTCGTGGTCTTACCCACCCCGCCCTTCTGATTGGCCACGGTGATGATGCGTTGCTCATGCGGTTTCGGCACTGTCACCTTTCCTGGGTGCATTAGCTGGCTCGCGCGGTGCGCCTCGGCAGCGATCGGCGTCTCGGTAGGGGAGATATGCCCGTATGGGGTACTCCCGAAGGCTTCCGGGCCGATATTGCTGCCGTCCAGCATTCCCGGTACGCGTGATGTTTCCCGTGAAACATTCGCTGAACCGCTCGACATAGACCGCTCCTAACGCGAGAACTGCAAAATCACGTGGCCTGACGGATGCCGGCGCCGTGTCGTCGAAACAAGCCGTACTGGATCGAATCACGCTCCACGGCGACCTCGGCATCTGCATACGGACCGGACGGCTTCGCATAGTGCGTGGTCACGCGAAGCTACCTCCTCCGACGCTGACGCTCAGCCGCCAGTCGACCGAGCGGAGCCCTGCCGCCGCAACACCAAGATTCCTTACGTGGCACCGACGCTCACGCCCGACGCTCAATAGCTTGCCAGCCACAGGCGCGATTAGAAAGCTGAATCGCGGCGACGCGCCCATGACACACACAAGTTTTCTGCATCCCGCCCGATATCGACGTGTCCGGCCGGTCCGGACGACGATGTTTCCCGTGAAACATCGCGGCGCCGCTCCGGAAACAACAACAGGTAGCCGCGTCGATCGCCCAACGCGGAGACCGTCTCCGGCATCGGTCCGCCCTGGTTCGGCGACGCACGACCGAGTCGCGACGACCGCCACGAATCCTTCGAACGTCTCCGCTTCCGGAGCAGCGATCCCAGGCGGTCCCCGCGCATGCACTGCTCTGCCTCATGCGCACAGACACCGGCGAACAACCACTCCCGACGGTCAGTGCGTCGATCGCCGCACCACCAACGCACATCGGGCCGCAACCCTGTTGTCACAGTGACGTTCTACGAGGTGGGTAGACCCCACCGGCGAACACGGCCTCAGAAGCGCAGGACCGACGAGCAACAGGTCGACGAGCCCGCGGAAATGAGTACCGAGTCGCCTCGCCCGAGATTCCGGCTACAGCGGCGGGTGCTCCGCATACCACCGCAGCCGGTGCTCGATGCTGTAAGCGCTCACTGCCCTCGCCCCCGACAGGGGAAGCTCACCACTGAGGTCAGCCGGCCGGGGTCTCTTCCATACCGATGAGCCCGAAGCCCGCTGGACAAGTGCGCGCAGGGCGGCATTACTTCCGGCTCGCTCCGCACCGGAATGCCTGTCGATTGTCGACACGACCCCACCACACCGACGCGGCATCGTTTCCGGCGACCGGGCCGAGCCCCGAACGCAGAACTCTGGTGGTTGGTACCCGCAGTCGTTCCGCTCGACGAATTTCGTCATGCCACCTGAGGGGCCGCCGGAAATGCGCCGATGTCCATCAGCCGAATCGCACAACGTGCGCCGCCCAGGACCGGACTCGCATGCCGACACAAACCGCGCCCACCAACCCACCAACCCACCAACCCACCAACCCACCAACCCACCAACCCACCAACCCACCAACCCACCAACCCACCAACCCACCAACCCGGAGGAGGGTGCCACGTCGACCGGTTCCCATGGAACGACTCGGATAGGAGAGACAACTCCGAGTAGGGGTCGTCCCGACGAGACCTGAGACCGGCAACGCACGGCGATACCCACCCTTCCGGGAGTCCGCCTCGGGCCGACTCGGACCGAACATGCACAGCCTTCCGAAGTATCTGCCGACTACTGATCGAGTAGCGCCGGCCACTGATCACGCCGACCCGCTCGTGCCTCGCCTCTGCTCATGAACTGCCACACTCCGCATCCGGCGGGCCGATCCGCCCGGCTGCCGTTCAGCCTGTCGTTCCCCTTGTGGCTCACGCCGCCGCCGGCAGTCACAGTCCAGCGGCGGCCGCGTTGGCCAGGGGCTCGTACAAGCCCACCGGCGCCTGGATGCTGGTCGACGATCGCATCGGCGAACCGGAAGCCCATGAGCTCGCCCCTCCGCCCCCTTTGCTCGGCTACCCGACGACCCAAGGTCCTGGGTGAGGTTTCGGCAACGCATCCGGGAACCGCTGGGCAGGCACCCAGGGGATCGCCGAGTAGGCATCCGAGAGCCACTTCGGAAGCAGGGACCACCGATCGGCGAAGCCCCGGACTGCCCGCTGGACCGCGGCACAGACTCGGTTTCACGTGAAACGATCCACGTGTCGATCTCGGCAACTTTCGACCCATCTACCGTTGTGCCCGGAATTGGTTACCACTTCATTTCGGCCGAGTCGGCGCAGCGACCAGTTCTACGCCTCGCGGGAACCGTCCCTCGGATCGCAGCCACGGGCGATGTCTGTGGCTCGCCCGCGTCGACAAATCCGGTATAGATGCAGACGCCCAACTTTCGGCGATCATGCCCGGCCGTACCGGGACGCCTCCGGACTGAGCGACACATTCCTTCCGGTGATCCGCTCGCGACTGTAGGAGCGGCCGGCCGTCATGGACAATGACGGCCGGAGCGGATTCTCGCGTGTCGGTAGTCATCGCACCTCGGGGGATCATGCGCCTGCGTGCGCTGATCGAACACGTCGTCACCGGCGCCGACGAGCGCCCGACCGCACAGCGCATTCTGGACCGGTCCGGCTATTCGGTGACCGGACAGCGCACCCGGCCCTGGACAAGAAGCTCCAGCAGCTCCCGCGTAGGCATGAGGCACCGGGCAGATGAGCGGGCGGAATCGCCGACAGCCGACCGGTCGCGATAGACAGAGGCACACCATTCCGGTCCAGGATCGGTTGTCCGGGCATCGATCACCGACTGCCGGTTCCACCGACTCGAGCGACGAGAACGCGACGCCATCGCACCGTTGAGATCGCCGACGATATACGCCCACCGGTCGATTCACT
>NZ_JBSFDZ010000006.1:0-144676 GCF_053594175.1 Nocardia sp. NPDC001965 | reverse complement strand
CTCCGGGACTCCGGGACTCCGGGACTCCGGGACTCCGGGACTCCGGGACTCCGGGACTCCGGGACTCCGGGACTCCGGGACTCCGGGACTCCGGGACTCCGGGAGGAGGATCACCGATCGCGGCATCGGTGGCAAGCGAATGTTTCCCGTGAAACATTCGCTTCCGCACCGCGCCAGGGGAGTGGTTGCTCCTACTTACGCCCGACCCGGCGCTCCGCCCGCGCCGCGCGCCGGGCGGACTTCTTCGGCGCACGCTCCGAACGTCGCAGCCGTTCGGCGGACAGGACAACCGTCGGGGTGGCGATTACACCGACCCCGCACTCCAGAACGGAGAAGTTCCCGGCACCGACTCGCTCCACCGCGGCTCGGTCGCGTTCCAATTCCTCGGTGACACTCGAGCCCTTCAGGGCGAGCATGTGCCCGTGGTCGCGCAGCAACGGGATCGACCACTCCGCCAGTCGTGCCAGGGGGGCGACCGCCCGGGAGGTCACGACATCGGCGCCGCCGGCTTCTTGGACGACGCCGGGCTGTTCCGCCCGTCCACGAACCACCGTGATCGCAAGACCGGCCGCATCGATGAATTCCTTCAAAAAGACTGTCCGACGCAGGAGGGGTTCGACGAGAACGATGCGGAGGTCGGGCCGCGCCAATGCGAGCGGTATCCCCGGCAGGCCGGCACCACTGCCGATATCGACCACCGCTGCACCCTCGCCGATCAGCTCACCGACGACCGCGCAGTTGAGAATATGCCGCTCCCAGAGCCGCGGAACTTCTCGCGGTCCGATGAGCCCGCGTTCGACTCCGGCCGTGGCGAGGGCGGTCCAATACTCACGTGCCAACTCCAACCGGTCACCGAAAACGAATTCCGCTTCGGCCGGTGGCAGCGATTCCGGCGGCCCGGCCTCCGAATCGCCGAGTTCTGGTTTCACGTGAAACACCCTTCTGTGTAGTCGTGACGACTTACCTGCAACGGAAACACCTACTACCGACCTTCAACCGTAGCCGGGCAGGGGCGGCGTTGTCCGGGCACCGGATACGGAAGAGGCCCGGGTCCGTGGACCCGGGCCTCTTCCGGTCGCTCGGCACCCGACTCGCACGGGCCCGCGCTCTCACTCCGGTACGACGACTACCCGACGATTCGGTTCGACACCCTCGCTCTCGCTCGCGACGCCGTCGATCGAGGCGACCGCGTCGTGCACGATCTTGCGCTCGAAGGGGGTCATCGGGGCCAGCTCCTCCGGAGCGCCGGTCTGCAGGACGCGCTGGGCGGCCGCGGCGCCGAGCGCACTGAGGTCCGCGCGGCGCTTGGCACGCCAGCCCGCGACATCCAGCATGAGGCGACTGCGGATACCGGTCGACTGCTGGACCGCCAGCCGGGTGAGCTCCTGGAGCGCGTCGAGCACCTCACCGCTGTGGCCGACCAGCTTTGTCAGGTCCTTGCCACCGTCGATACTCACCACCGCGCGGTCGCCCTCGACGTCGAGATCGATATCACCGTCGAAATCGAGTACATCGAGCAGTTGCTCGAGGTAATCGGCGGCGATCTCGCCCTCTTCGATAAGCGCCTCTTCGGCGTCACTCACCGCATCATCGGCCTCGGCCTCCACGACGGTCGTGGATACGGTGGCGTCCCCACCTTCGGTCTCGAGAGTCATATGTTTCCTCTATCTGCTCGTCGGACTCCGGCCGCCCCGGCCGGAGTCACGATCACAAGGGGTCTTGGGGGAGTGGCTCAGCGCCGGCGCTTCTGATTGGCGCGACCGCGGTTGCCGGGTCGTTTCTGGCCGCTCGACCGCCGCTGACCGGGCTGCTGTTTTCCGCCGGTCTTCGCCGCGGGCTTGGAACCGTTGGTCGCCGCTGTGCCGTCACTTGACGAATCGGAATCGGCCTCGTCCGCTTTCCCCGTCTTCTTCTTGATGTCGACAGGTTTGGCTCCGGGCTTCGGCGCGTTCTGGGACTGCTTCTCGCGTTTGGCGGCCTGCTTGGCTTCTTCTTCCTTTGCCATCCGGCCGAAGACGAGATGCTGCTGACCGTAGGTCCAGATGTTGTTGGAGACCCAGTAGAGCAGGATGGCGATCGGCAGGAACGGGCCACCGACGAGCACACCGAACGGGAAGACCCACAGCGCCAATTTGTTCATCAGCGCGGCCTGCGGATTGGCCGCTGCCTCGGCGCTCTGCCGGGCGACCGACGCCCGCGCGTTGAAGTGAGTCGCGACCGCGGCGATGACCATGAGCGGAATGGAGACCGCGGCGATACTCACGCGGCTCGGGGTACCGCCGTAATCAGCGAAGGCCTGGAGTTGTTCGGCCGGGGCGGTGATGAAGGCGGAGATGGGCGCACCGAAGATACGGGCGCTCAGGAACGACTGCACATCGTCGACATTGAAGACGTAGTTCGGAGTGTGCGCGTTCGTGTACGGATCCATACCGAGCTGACCGAAACCGGTACCGGTCCGGTTGAACGAACGCAGGACGTGGAACAGACCGAGGAACACCGGCACCTGGGCCAGGATCGGCAGACAGCCCATGAGGGGGTTGAAGCCGTGGTCCTTCTGCAGTTTCTGCATCTCGGTCGCCATCTTCTGGCGATCGTTCTTGTACTTCTTCTGCAGCTCTTTGATCTGTGGCTGCAGTTCCTGCATCTGCTTGGTGGTTCGCACCTGTCTCACGAACGGCTTGTAGAGCACCAATCGCAGCGTGAATACGAGGAACACCACCGACAGTGCCCAGGAAAGGCCGTTGTCCGCCCCGAAGGCGAACCCGAAGACCCGGTGCCAGAACCAGAGGATCCAGGACACCGGATAGTAGATGAAATCGAGCACGGCTCTATGCACTCCCGTCGGTAGTGTCACCGATCACCGCATGCGGTGATCCCTTACAAGCTTCGGTCCGCGGATCGTCGTGGCTGACGCTGCGCCGCCGCTCCGGCACGGGATCCCATCCACCAGGGTGCCAGGGGGCGCATTTGGCCAGTCGCACGGCCGTCAATCCGAGGCCGAACACCAGCCCACGGGTACGTAGTGCGGTGACCGCGTATTCGCTGCAGGTCGGCGTGAACCGGCACACCGGCATGCGGGTAGGGGAGACGTAGGTCCGATACAGTTCGATCAGAAAGATCAGAATATTCGCGGGCCACCGACGGACGGACGCTGCGTACGCGCTCCGGGAGCTCATCGCGAAATACCCCGGCCGGGCAGTGTCACGGCCGATAGGGCCCCGAGCTTGCGTAACCCGCTCACCAGTTGACGTCGCAACTCGCCACTGTCGGCGGTGGCGGCGCCGGGAAGCGCGCGGATCACGATATCCACCTCGGCGGGGATGTCGGGGGTCAATTCTGCACAGATATGACGCAGGCGGCGGGCCACGCGGTGTCGTACGACCGCATTTCCCACCGCCTTGCTGACGATCAATCCGAAACGTGGGCCGCCGAAACGAACCGGCGCGTCACGCACGATCGGCTCCGCCTGGCCGGCCAGAGCGTGGACGACCAGATCCCCTTTTCCCGCGCGCCGACCGCGTCGTACCGTTCGAGAGAAATCGGCACGATCGTGCAGCCGGTGCGGCTCAGGTAGCACCCGGACGTCCGGGGCTCGTCGAAGCCGCCACTGCGGTAAAGCTACCGGCGGCGAAGGTCAGGGGGTTCGGCGGACCCGGCATCGGACACCGAATTCGACGGGAAATCAGGCGGTGAGGGTGCCGCGGCCCTTACGGCGGCGCGCGGAGACGATGGCGCGGCCCGCACGGGTCCGCATCCGGAGACGGAAACCGTGGACCCGCGCCCGACGACGGTTGTTCGGCTGGAACGTCCGCTTGCCCTTGGCCACGGTGAACACTCCTCGAATTGGTGGGTGCCCTTCGGCACCCGAAGCTTTTTCGGTGATTCTGGCGATGTCTGCCCGGCGCCGCGGTTCTGGCGAACGGTCAGCACAGAACGGTCACCACGCCGGGGGGTGACTGTACGAGGGTACTTACCCAGTTATACCGGGTCAAACTCGCCCCCGTCGGGGTGTTCCACGCGAGCTTCGGACAACCTGGCACCCGCCCCGCGGTGGCGATGATCACCGTGCGATCGTGGTTGTGACACAGGGGCGCAGGTCGGGCATCGTAGGCCGACCCGCGTGCAGCGCGGGACCGCAGCGGTGGTCCGCCGAGATTGTCCCCATCTGTGGATAATTGTGTGGAAATACCCTGTGAATGGCATATTCGTAGGGCCGAAGGTGCCACGCCGCAGCCGGGATATCGGGGATTGCGGGCAGCGCCCCCGGGGCCGTAACCACGGGATACGGCTGATCGGTGGAGCGGACGTATGCGGTGTCACTGGGACGAACCAGTACAGTGGACGCACCGCGAGCCCCGGACGTCTGCGCCGAGCAACCGACTCCCGGGGAGGACACTGGATGGACGACGAGCAGAACGTACTGGCCACCGTGTGGCCGGAGGTGGTCGCGGAGTTGACCACCGGTTCGCCCGACGGTGCCATCGGCGCGGTGACCCGAGCTCAGCAGGCCTGGCTCAAACTGGTCAAACCGTTGATGGTCGTGCAGGGCTTCGCGCTGCTCTCGGTCCCGTCCTCCCTTGCTCAGGAAGCCATCGAACGCGACCTCCGCGAGCCCATTCTCCGATCGCTCGGCCGCCGTCTCGGGCCGCAGGTGGAGGGTCTCGGGGTCCGGATCGCCGCACCCCTGCCGGCCGGTGCCGACAACGGGCCCGCCAGGCACGCACGAATGACCAGCAGGCCGGAACCGATCGCGCCGCGGCCCGAACGTTTCGGCACCCCGCGGTCCGGCCCGGCGCCCGTCGCCTACCCGGCGACCGGAGCGGGCGGGGGCACCTGGCCGGTCGAGGGCGGACGCGATTCCGGCGACGGTGAGTTCGCCACCCGTGGATACGAGACCGACCCGGGATTCCCGCGCACTCCGGGAGCTCCCGGTGAGCCACGTTTCCCACGGCGGGGTTTTACGCACGAGGCCGAACTTCCGCTCACCGGTGAGTTACCGCTCAATCCGACTCTCGCGCGCAACACTGATCCGGTCGCGGGCGAACCGGTACGCCGGCCGAACCTGCCCGAACTGCCGCACGGTGGGGATTTTCCGTCCGAACCCGTGCTGCCCCGGGACACCGAGGAGCCGGTACGCGAGCCCTACGCGGCTCCGCGGTCCTACCCACGCGAGTACGCGCCGACCAAGGACTATCCCCGGGACAACGGCTACGAACGGGACCGGCAGTATCCGCCCGCGGAGTACCGCGACAGCTACGGAAGTGCCCGCGGCGATATCGCCGACCCGGCGGCCGGCGGACATGAGCGCGGCGCGGTGCCGCCGCCCCGCGACAGCGCACCCGAACGCGAGCCGGTCCTGCCGCCACGGCGCGCCAACCGGCCCGCCCAGGAAACACTGTTCGCGCCCGATATAGCCACGGGCGATATCGCGGCCCGGGACGGGCTCCGCGATACCGATCGCGACAGTCTGCGCGAGAGCGTCCGTGACCCGGGGGTCGACCCGGAGCCCGACGGGCACCTCGAGGACGAGACGGTGGTGAACGTCCGGGATTCCTGGCCCACCTTCTTCGCCAAATCGTCGGACGCGGGCGATACGGCGAAACCGGCGGCAAGCCTGAACGCCAAGTACACCTTCGAAACCTTCGTCATCGGCGCGTCCAACCGGTTCGCGCACGCTGCTGCGGTCGCCATCGCCGAGGCTCCGGCCCGGGCGTACAACCCGCTGTTCGTATGGGGTGCCTCGGGGCTGGGCAAGACTCACCTGTTGCATGCCGCCGGTCACTATGCCCAGCGGCTCTTCCCTGGGATGCGGGTCAAGTACGTCTCCACCGAGGAATTCACCAACGACTTCATCAACAGTCTGCGAGACGACCGCAAGGTCGCGTTCAAACGCCGCTACCGCGAAACCGATATTCTGCTGGTCGACGATATCCAGTTCATCGAGGGCAAAGAAGGCATCCAGGAAGAGTTCTTCCACACCTTCAACACCCTGCACAATGCGAACAAGCAGATCGTGGTGTCCTCGGATCGTCCACCCAAACAGCTGGCCACGCTGGAGGAACGGCTGCGCACCCGGTTCGAGTGGGGGCTGATCACCGATGTGCAGCCGCCCGAGCTGGAGACGCGGATCGCCATTCTGCGCAAGAAGGCCCGCATGGATCGCCTCGACGTACCGCACGATGTGCTGGAGCTGATCGCCAGCCGGGTGGAACGTAATATCCGCGAACTCGAGGGCGCGCTGATCCGCGTCACCGCTTTCGCATCGTTGAACGGGCAGCCGCTGGACCAGTCGGTGGCCGAAGTGGTGCTACGCGATCTCATGCCCGAATCGCAGGATGTGGAGATCACCGCGTCCACGATCATGGGTGTTACCGCGGAGTACTTCAACACCTCGATGGACGAGCTCACCGGCCCGGGTAAGGCCCGGCCGCTCGCCCAGGCCAGGCAGATCGCCATGTATCTGTGCCGGGAGCTCACCGATCTGTCCCTGCCCAAGATCGGCCAGGCGTTCGGGCGCGACCATACGACGGTCATGTACGCGGAGAAGAAGGTCCGTAAGGAGATGTCGGAGCGGCGCCGCGTGTACGACCAGGTCCAGGAACTCACCGCCCGGATCAAACAGCGCTCCCGGTGATGTTCCGCCGAACGGTCCGGGCGCTCGCGATGTCCGGGTTCGGGGTTCGGGACAGGTAGGCCATCGTGTCGTTCACCGAGCTGCCGGCGACCGCGGCCTGGGCGCACCGGGACGCGCGGGCGGGCTTCGAGGTCGTGTATCCGCGGCGCGACGGTGTCGGCCACCGGATGATCGGTTGCACCACGGCGGTCGAGGACGGCCGAACGTGGTTCGTGGAGTACGACATCACGATCGACTCCCGCTGGGTTACCCGCTCGGCCCGCGTGACGGGCCGGTCGGTGTCGGGACGGCGATCTGTTCTGCTCCAGACGGACGGCGTCGGACACTGGCGCGTCGACGGGGCGGCCGCTGCGCATCTGGACGGCTGCCTCGACGTCGACCTGGAATCGTCCGCACTGACCAACACCCTGCCCGTACACCGCCTCGCGCTACCGATAGGTGCCCGCGCCGACGCACCGGCAGCCTATGTCCGTGCGAACGATCTGACCGTCGAGCGGCTGGAACAGCGGTACCGGCGTATCGACGACAGCGGCACAGACGATCCCGTGCACTCGTATTACGACTATGTCGCGCCCGCATTCGATTTCGCCTGCCGGTTGGTCTACGACGAATCGGGCCTTGTCCTTCATTACCCCGGTATAGCCACCCGCATCGCCTGAGTGTGCCCGGTCGCTCCGCTATGCCGGGCTGCCCGCCCACGAGGCGGAGTCGGTGTCCGGCAGGCGCGACGAATCACGCACCGCCGGACCCAAGCCCTATCAGGCGGTATCGGGCGACGCGAGCGACCGGGAAGCGGTGCGAACGACGACCTGACGGCCCCACCACACCGGGTAGCGGCACCGCGGCTGCCGAGCCGAACCCGGTGAGATCGGTGCGGCGTGACAGGACTCGAGAACGAATCGGTCGGGGCCGGCTGCGGCAAGCCGCAAAGTTCTTCCGGCGCAGTCCTGTTCGCCGACAACTTCGATTCGCGTCGTTTGCGGAGTCGGATCCGGATCTCGACGGCCTCGGCGTGTCGGAACCATCCACAGGTGTGTCGCTAACAGGCTGTGAATGCTCTGAACAGGCGCTTTCCGGTATCCACAGCTGTGGATTCCCCAGGTTGTCCACCGGTGTATCCACAGAGCTGGTGGCCGGTTGGGAGCAACTTGTCCACATGCTGGTTATCCACAGTTTCCACAGGCTGATTCGTCCACAGCTACTGAGCAGCGATGTTCCGGTCAGAGGGGTGGGGACAACCTGTGGATTCCTCGAGGATTCCTCGAGGAATCCACAGGTTGTCCACGGATCCATGCACAGTGTGCACAACAGCCCGAAATCTGGGGACCAAGTTGGGGACCAGCTGTGGACGCAGTGTGGACAACGAAAACTGTCCACAGCCACCGAGAATTCATCCTCGAGTTATCCTCGAGCCATCCACAGCCGGACACGCCGTGTGAACTGGAAGAACAGCGGAAACCCACAGTTTCCACAGGGCCTATTACTACTCCTGTTCTTCATCTAGATAATTTCTCTTCAAAACAGGCTGTGTGGACAAGTCTCGAGCGGCTCGCACGACCGCACGAACTCACAAAGACACCGGGACAGCGGCAGAGTCGCTTCCTCGAGGATCGACATCGGGTCCGCGATCCGGCCGCAGTGCGGATACAGATCTCCTCCCCGGTTCGGTTCGGATACATCCCGGTCCCTCATGCTCGAATCCCCGGGCCAAGAGGACTTCGGCATCCACATCCGGCACCGGTGATCCGTGGGATGAAGGCCGCGGGTGGACGAACTCGCACGTCTGGCCTCTCATCGCCGCGCAGCTGCGGGTTCGGTGGGCATACGGGCCGGTGAGCAGGACGATCGCGCGGCCGGGGCGTGAGGTATCGACGTAGATCGGTCGGCAGTCCGCGTCCTACGCAGGCGGGAGTACCGCGCTGCCGGTGGGAGTCGACGGTTCACGAGTACGACCGGGGAGCGTGGCGCACCCGGGTACCGCACAGAACCCTGGTGCGCGCAGTTGTGCACAGCACCCACCGGAAGACTGTGGACAGCATCACGGGTAGCGGAGTCCACCGTTCATCCACAGATGTGTACAGCTGATCGGTGCAGGTCGAGCCGATGGGCCGCGATCCCGCTGCCCGGCCTGGCCCGCACCGCACCGGAGGACGTATCCTCCACTCGGAGGGGCAGCCGACCCGGTCGCTCGAAACGGGGTACGGTCTGATGTCGGCCGCTCGTGCCAGACTCCTCATGCGGTCGGTCCGGATGCCCGGCCACCGCATCGACCACCGCGCCGGTGGCCGAGTCTGCACAGCGGGATACACGGGGGCACTACAGCCGTCGATCCACACTGAACGGGAGAGGACACCTCGGGCGATGGACCTTGCAGGCATGAAGTTTCGGGTCGCGCGTGAGGATTTCGCGGAGTCGGTCGCCTGGGTGGCACGCAGTCTGCCGTCCCGCCCGCCGGTCCCGGTGCTCGGTGGAGTCCTGCTGGTCGCGGACGAGGACGGGCTGACCGTCTCCGGGTTCGATTACGAGGTGTCCGCGCAGATGCGTGTCGCCGCGGAGGTCGCCGGCCCCGGCCGCGTCCTGGTCTCGGGCAAACTGCTGGCCGATATCACCAAGGCACTGTCCAACAAACCGGTGGATGTCTCGGTGGACGGCAGCCGGGTACTGATCCAGTGCGGTAGTGCGAAGTTCTCCCTGCCGACCATGCCGGTGGAGGACTATCCCCAATTGCCCGAGGTACCGCAGTCGAGCGGTGAGCTGGCGGTCGAGGTGTTCGGCGAAGCGGTCGGCCAGGTGGCCGTCGCGGCGGGACGCGACGATACGCTGCCCATGCTGACCGGTATCCGGGTCGAGATCGAGGGACCGCAGGTCGTTCTCGCGGCCACCGATCGGTTCCGGCTCGCGGTGCGGCACATCCAGTGGCAGCCCGCGCGCACCGATATCGAGACCGCGGTGCTGATCCCCGCGCGCACCCTGTCCGAGGCCGCCAAGACACTGGGCGCTTCTGATCGGCCGGTCCAGCTGTCGCTGGGTTCGGGTGTGGGTGCCGACGGGCTGCTCGGGATCGTCAACGGAGGCCGGCGGACCACTACGCGACTGCTCGACGCCGAATTCCCCAAGTTCCGCCAGTTGCTGCCCAAGGAGCACACCTCGATCGCCACGCTGGAGGTCGCCTCGCTCACCGAGGCGATCAAGCGTGTGGCGCTGGTGGCCGAGCGTGGTGCGCAGGTGCGGCTGGAATTCTCCGCGGAAGGTCTGTTGTTGTCGGCGGGTGGCGACGACGCCGGCCGCGCCGAGGAATGGCTCACCGCCGATTTCCGGGGCGAACCGCTGACCATCGCTTTCAATCCGGGCTATCTCATCGATGGGCTGTCGGCGTTGCGCTCGGAGCGGGTGACCTTCGGGTTCACCACCCCGAGCCGCCCCGCCGTGCTGCTGCCCGCCCGGGAGGAGGAGCCGGAGCCGCTCGATTCCGGGGCCTACCCGGCACTGGAGAGCGATTACATCTACCTGTTGATGCCGGTCCGGCTTCCGGGCTGAGCGGGCGTGGGTTCGGTAGCGACGAACCGGCGCGCGTCCGCCGGGTATCGCGGGGGTCCCGGTACTGTGCGAGCGACCGTCGGTAGCGATACCTCCGCAAACCACCGCCTCGACCTGCATCGTCCCCAGTTATCCACAGCTGTGGATAACTGGGCTGTTGTTTCCCGGATGGTGTGAACAGGTGCATATCCGTGCTCTGACCTTGCGTGATTTCCGATCCTGGGAGCATGCTGAGATCGAGTTATCCACAGGCTCTACGGTTTTCCTGGGGGCCAACGGGAACGGCAAGACCAATCTCCTCGAAGCTCTGGGCTACCTGTCCACACTCGGGTCGCATCGGGTTTCCACCGACGCTCCACTCATCCGGTCCGGCGCGGAACGGGCCCGGGTCGGCGCGAATGTGGTGCATCTGGGCCGGGAACTGCGTATCGACGTGGAGATCAACCGCGGTGTCGCCAACCGGGCACAGATCAACAGGTCGCCCGTGCGCCGGCCGCGTGAGATTCTCGGGATCCTGCACACCGTGTTGTTCGCGCCCGAGGATCTGGCGCTGGTGCGGGGTGATCCGGGGGAGCGGCGGCGTTTCCTGGACGAACTGTGCACCGCGCGCCGACCCGGCCTCGCCGGTGTTCGCGCCGATTACGACCGGGTGCTGCGGCAGCGTTCGGCCCTGTTGAAGACCGCGGGCCGGTCTTCGCGGGCCGATCTCGGCACGCTGGACGTCTGGGACGGGCATCTGGCCGGCCACGCCTCGGTGCTCCTCGCCGAACGCCTGCGCCTGGTCCACGAACTGCACCCGTATCTGGCCGGGGCGTACGCGGCGCTCGCGCCCGAATCCCGGCCGGCCGCCATCGGCTACCGCAGCGGTGCCCTACCGGCCGAACTGCTCGACCCCGGCCGGGCGCCCGAGCCCGGGGACCCGGTGCTGCTCGAGGAGATTCTGCTGCGGGAGCTCGCGGCGGCGCGGCCAAGGGAACTGGAACGCGGTATCTGCCTGGTCGGACCGCATCGGGACGAGCTGGAACTGATGCTCGGCGAAACCCCGGCCAAGGGATTCGCCAGTCATGGGGAATCCTGGTCGTTCGCGCTGGCGCTGCGCCTCGCAGCTTTCGAACTGCTACGCGTCGACGGGACCGAGCCGGTCCTGCTGCTCGACGATGTCTTCGCCGAACTCGACCGGCGCCGCCGTACCGCGCTGGCCGCAGTGGCGGCGACTGCCGAGCAGGTGCTGATCACCGCCGCGGTGCCCGAGGACGTACCAGCCGAACTGATCGGTGACACGCTGCGGGTGGCCACATCCGGCGATCCGGAGCATCGGATTTCCGGTTTCACCTCGGAACGCCCGGCCGCCGGAGGAGATCGGCCGCAGGCGGTTGCGGGTGATTCGCCGGGTTGACGGACACGCCCCGGCGCCATCTTGCATGCGGGCCGGAGCGTTCGTAGAGTGAGCCGATACACCGGGCCGTCATCCCTCGTCCGGTCTCGAAATCCAGTTATCCACAGCCTGTGGATAACTTGTTCGGCCAGGTCGTCGCCCTACACCTCGGGTGGCGTCCGGGTCCACTCGGTGACAACCGACACCGGCACTCGAAATACCCATCCTGAACTGGGAATTTATCCTTGGATCGGCCTTCCGCCCGATTCGGGTACCGCAGTGCCGCAGTTCGGTCCCCGGATGTGCACAGCCTGAGGAAAAACCGGTCGAACCTGGGGATAACTCGTACCGGTGAGTGGAGCAGCGATGACCGACCAGCCCGGACCGCCCGGTGGCGCGACGCCCCCGACCGAACCGGAGCTGCGCGGGATCGACCTTGCCCGCCGGGCGCTGGAGGAGGCCCGGGCGGCGGCGCGGGCCAGTGGAAAATCCGTCGGCCAGGGGCGGTCTTCGCCGCGGCGGGGCAACCGCTCCGGTGGCCGCCGCCGTACCGGCTGGTCCGGCCCCCGGCCCGACGATCGCGATCCACAGCCGCTGTCCAAGCTCGCCACCTCGATCGCGCGTAGCCGCGGGTGGTCCACCAAAGTCGCCGAGGGCACGGTTTTCGGTCATTGGCCGGGTGTGGTCGGGGAGGACATCGCCGCGCACGCGAAGCCGGTGAGCCTCGAGAACGGGGTGCTCGGCATCGCTGCCGAATCCACGGCCTGGGCCACCCAGTTGCGTCTGTTGCAGGCACAGTTGCTGGCGAAGATCAGCGCGGCGGTGGGTCCCGGAGTCGTCCGCTCGCTGCGGATCACCGGTCCGACCGCCCCCAGCTGGCGTAAAGGGCAACGTCATGTCCGTGGTCGCGGTCCGCGCGACACCTACGGGTAGGCCCACGTTTCACGTGGAACGCGACCCGGTTTTTCCACCCCCACCCCTCGGTGAACTCTCAGGCCGAATCTGATGCTTCGGAAGGGCCGGATCGCGAGGGGACCCGTGCCGGTCCGATTTCTCGCATCCAGGAAGCCGTCAGGGGTGTCGCAGGTGCACTGTAAGTTGGGCCGCGAAGTAGGATGGAAACGTAAATCAGCGGCGATACCCTCGGCGCGTTGTGTGCAGCCCTCTGATCGGTCCCGGGCCCACGTGCGCTGTCCGACCGCCGTCCCGGGGATCAGCAAGTAAGGAGAGCTACCGACCAGTGGCTGCCAAAGACTCCAAAGCATCAGGCACGAGCGCATCGGAAAAGCAGGACTACGGTGCTTCCTCCATCAAGGTCCTGGAAGGCCTCGAGGCGGTGCGGATGCGCCCGGGCATGTACATCGGCTCCACGGGTGAGCGCGGCCTGCATCACCTGATCTGGGAGGTCGTGGACAACTCGGTCGACGAGGCGATGGCCGGCCACGCCACCAAGGTCGAGGTCACTCTCCTCGCCGACGGTGGCGTACAGGTCGTCGACGACGGCCGCGGTATTCCGGTGGCCATGCACGCCCAGGGCATCCCGACCATCGAAGTCGTCATGACCCAGCTGCATGCCGGCGGTAAGTTCGACTCCGATTCCTACGCCGTCTCCGGTGGTCTGCACGGTGTCGGTATCTCGGTGGTCAACGCGCTGTCCAGCAGGCTCGAAGCCGAGATCGACACCGACGGCTACCACTGGAGCCAAACCTACAAGGACGCTGTCCCGGGACAGTTGGTCCAGGGTGAGCCGACGAAGGCCACGGGAACCACCATCCGTTTCTGGGCCGATCCGGCGGTCTTCGAGACCACGACCTACAACTTCGAGACGGTATCGCGGCGCCTGCAGGAGATGGCCTTCCTGAACAAGGGCCTGACCATCGTGCTGACCGACGAGCGCGTCAGCGCCACCGAGGTCACCGACGAGGTGGTCAGTGAAACCGCCGAGGCGCCCAAGCACGACGACGGTGAAACGCCACCGGCCGAGCACAAGGTGAAGAGCCGCACGTACCACTATCCCGGTGGTCTCGAGGATTTCGTGCGGCATATCAACCGGACGAAGCAGCCCATCCACAACTCGGTGGTCTCGTTCAACGGCAAGGGGCCCGGGCACGAGCTCGAGGTCGCGATGCAGTGGAACTCGGGCTACTCCGAGTCGGTGCACACCTTCGCGAACACCATCAACACCCATGAGGGCGGTACGCACGAGGAGGGCTTCCGGGCGGCGCTGACCACCGTGGTCAACCGGTACGCCAAGGAGAAGAAACTCCTCAAGGAGAAAGACGGCAACCTCACCGGTGACGATATCCGCGAGGGTCTGGCCGCCATCGTCAGCGTCAAGGTGAGCGAGCCCCAGTTCGAGGGCCAGACCAAGACCAAACTCGGGAACACCGAGGTGAAGTCGTTCGTGCAGCGTGCCTGCAACGAACACCTCGGGCACTGGTTCGAGGCCAATCCGGCGGATGCCAAGACCATTGTCAACAAGGCGGTGTCCTCGGCACAGGCCCGGGTCGCCGCGCGTAAGGCCCGTGAGCTGGTCCGGCGTAAGAGCGCGACCGATATCGGCGGCCTGCCCGGCAAGCTGGCCGACTGCCGGTCCAAGGATCCGGTCAAATCCGAGATCTACATCGTCGAGGGCGACTCCGCCGGTGGCTCGGCCAAATCGGGCCGCGATTCGATGTACCAGGCGATCCTGCCGCTGCGCGGAAAGATCATCAACGTCGAGAAGGCCCGGATCGACAAGGTCCTCAAGAACGCCGAGGTCCAGTCGATCATCACGGCGTTCGGTACCGGTATCCACGACGAGTTCGATATCGCCAAGCTGCGTTATCACAAGATCGTGCTGATGGCCGACGCCGACGTCGACGGGCAGCACATCTCCACCCTGCTGCTGACGCTGCTGTTCCGCTTCATGCGCCCGCTCATCGAGCACGGTCACGTGTTCCTGGCGCAGCCGCCGCTGTACAAGCTGAAATGGCATCGCGTCGATCCCGAGTTCGCCTACTCCGACCGTGAACGCGACGGTCTGCTCGAGGCCGGGCTGGCGGCCGGTAAGAAGATCAACAAGGACGACGGTATCCAGCGGTACAAGGGTCTCGGCGAGATGAATCCGAAGGAACTGTGGGAAACCACCATGGACCCCTCGGTCCGTGTGCTCCGACAGGTGACGTTGGACGACGCGGCCGCCGCGGACGAGCTGTTCAGCGTCCTCATGGGCGAAGACGTCGCGGCCCGCCGCAGCTTCATCACCCGTAATGCCAAGGACGTCCGCTTCCTCGACGTATAGGGGCGGTGGTCGCACCCGCAGCGCATTCGCGCGCTCCGCACAGCGCGCCCGCGCGGGTGATCCGCCGTATTCCGTCAGTACCTAGGAGATTGCATGACCGACACCACGCTGCCGCCGGAGAGCGCGGGCGACCGGATCGAGCCGGTCGATATCCAGCAGGAGATGCAGAACAGCTACATCGATTACGCCATGAGCGTGATCGTGGGCCGGGCGCTGCCCGAGGTCCGTGACGGCCTCAAACCGGTGCACCGCCGCATCCTCTACGCAATGCACGACAACGGCTACCGGCCCGATCGCAGCTATGTGAAATCGGCGCGGCCGGTGGCCGACACCATGGGTAATTACCATCCGCACGGCGACTCGGCCATCTACGACACCCTGGTCCGGATGGCCCAGCCGTGGGCGATGCGGTACCCCCTGGTCGACGGCCAGGGCAACTTCGGCAGCCGGGGCAACGACGGCGCCGCCGCCATGCGCTACACCGAATGCCGGCTCACCCCGCTGGCCATGGAGTTGCTGCGCGAAATCGACCACGACACGGTCGATTTCATCCCGAACTACGACGGTAAGACCCAGGAACCGGTAGTTCTGCCCAGCCGGGTGCCGAACATGCTGATGAACGGCAGCAACGGCATCGCGGTCGGCATGGCGACCAATATCCCGCCGCACAATCTCAACGAGCTGGCCGAAGCCATCTACTGGATCCTCGACAATCACGAGGCGGACGAGGAAGCCACCCTCGCCGCCTGTATGGAGCGGGTGAAAGGTCCGGACTTCCCGACCGCCGGCCTGATCGTCGGCACGCAGGGTATCCACGACGCCTACACGACCGGGCGCGGTTCCATCCGGATGCGCGGCGTGGTGGAGATCGAAGAGGACAACCGCGGTCGCACGACGATCGTGATCACCGGGCTGCCGTACCAGGTGAACACCGACAACTTCATCAACGCCATCGCCGAGCAGGTCAAGGACGGCCGTATCGCCGGCGTGGCCGATATCCACGACGAGTCCTCGGACCGGGTGGGTCTGCGCATCGTGGTCACGGTCAAACGTGACGCGATCGCCAAGGTCGTGCTGAACAACCTGTACAAGCACACTCAGCTGCAGACCAGCTTCGGCGCGAACATGCTCTCCATCGTGGAGGGTGTCCCGCGCACCCTGCGGCTGGATCAGATGCTCCGGCTGTATGTGAACCATCAGCTGGAAGTGATCGTCCGGCGCACCCGGTACCTGCTCCGCAAGGCCGAGGAGCGCGCCCATATCCTGCGTGGCCTGGTCAAGGCGCTGGATCTGCTGGACGAGGTCATCGCGCTGATCCGCCGGTCGGCCAATACCGATACCGCGCGTACCGGCCTGATGGAACTGCTCGATATCGACGAGACCCAGGCCACCGCGATCCTGGATATGCAGTTGCGGCGCCTCTCGGCACTGGAACGGCAGAAGATCGTCGACGAACTGGCCAAACTCGAGGCCGAGATCGCCGACCTGCAGGACATTCTGGAGAAGCCGGAGCGGCAGCGCACGATCGTCAAGGACGAACTCGCCGAGATCGTCGAGCGGTACGGCGACGACCGGCGCACCCAGATCATCTCGGCCGACGGCGATGTCGCCGACGAGGATCTGATCGCCCGCGAGGACGTGGTCGTCACGATCACCGAGACCGGCTACGCCAAACGCACCAAAACCGATCTGTATCGCAGCCAGAAGCGTGGCGGTAAAGGCGTGCAGGGGGCGGGACTGAAGCAGGACGATATCGTCCGGCACTTCTTCGTGACCTCGACCCACGACTGGTTGTTGTTCTTCACCAACAAGGGCCGGGTGTACCGGGCCAAGGCCTATGAATTGCCGGAGGCCAACCGCACCGCCCGCGGTCAGCACGTGGCGAATCTGCTGGCTTTCCAGCCGGACGAGAAGATCGCCCAGGTCATCCGGATCAAGTCCTACGAAGACGCCGCCTATCTCGTGCTCGCCACGCAGAAGGGCCTGGTCAAGAAATCGCGGTTGGTCGATTTCGATTCCAACCGCAGCGGCGGCATCGTCGCGGTGAATCTGCGCGACAACGACGAATTGGTCGGCGCCGTACTGTGTTCGGCCGAGGACGATCTGCTGCTGGTCTCGGCGCAGGGGCAGTCGATCCGCTTCTCGGCCACCGACGAGGCATTGCGTCCGATGGGCCGCGCCACGTCCGGTGTGCAGGGTATGCGGTTCAACGCCGAGGATGCCCTGCTGTCGCTCAATGTAGTCCGGGACGGGACATATCTGCTGGTAGCGACGTCGGGCGGATACGCCAAGCGGACCGCTATCGAGGAGTACACCGCCCAGGGTCGTGGTGGAAAAGGTGTATTGACGATCCAGTACGACACCCGTCGTGGCACCCTGGTGGGGGCACTGATCGTCGACGACGACGACGAGCTGTATGCGATCACCTCCAATGGAGGCGTTATCCGTACTGCCGCCCGGCAGGTGCGCAAGGCCGGTAGGCAGACCAAGGGCGTGCGATTGATGAACCTCGGCGAGGGCGATACCTTGCTTGCGATCGCACGTAACGCCGACGAGCCCGAGCAGATCGACGGCGGCGGTTCTCCCGAGTAGTAATCCCATATCGGCGGCAAAGAACGGATCCGAGGATTCCCATTGACCACTCCGAAACAGCCGAGCGACGAGCGGCAGCAGACGAACGGTGTGACCGAGCGGGTCACCCCGTCCCCGATTTCGCCGCGCCCGACTCAGCGGCCGGGCGAGGCCGTGGACAACGAACAGGCCGGTGGGCAGTCGGGCGGTAATCCGTCCGGCGGTGCGCCGACCGGTGGTCCACAGCCCGAAAAGCAGGAGCAGCAAGGCGAATTCGCGTCCGAATCGCGTAACACCCCGGCGGATCGGAATTCCGGCCCGCAGGCCGGTGGTGGGCCGGGCGATCAGCAGGGCGGTGCGGGAAACCCGCAGGGCGGCAACGGGCCCGACGCGAACCGCTATCAGGAGGGCTGGTCGCAGCTGCCGCAGCGGGAACCGCAGTCCAATCTCTCGCGGCCCGGCCATATGCCGGTGGGCGGCGCCCAGCGGTCCGGCGGACTCCAAGGAGGCGGCGGACTCCAGGGCGGTGGCGGTGGTCTCCAGGGCGGGGTCACCAATGCCCGCACCACCAGTGACCTGGCGGCCAAGGCGGCGCGTAAGGAAGCGGCCATGGCCAAATCCGTTGGCCTGGACGGGCCTACGCGCAGTATCGCCCGGCCGGAGCTGGTGAAGGATATGCCGGATCTTTCCGAGATCCGGCACCCACTACCCCCGGACCAGCCTCCGCACCAACCGCACAACCCGTACACTCCGCCGCCGGTGGCGGCCCCGTCCGCCCCGGCGGCGCCCCGCGGGCTGCCGCAGGCGGTGCTCGGCGGAGAACCGTTGCGCGCCACCGTCCAGGTGCGTCGTATCGATCCCTGGTCGACACTGAAGATCACGCTGGTGATCAGCGTGGCAATGTTCTTCGTCTGGATGATCGCGGTTGCGCTGCTCTACATGGTGCTCGCGGGTATGGGCGTCTGGGAGCGGCTCAACAGCACGTTCACCGATATGGTGTCCCCGGACAGCGGGTCGGTGGGGCTGATCGACGCGGGTACGGTGTTCGGTTACGCCGGGGTGATCGGCCTGATCAACGTCGTCCTTTTCACCGCGTTGGCCACGGTCGGCACCTTCATCTACAACCAGTGCTGCGATATGGTCGGCGGAATCCAGGTCACGCTGGCCGACCCGGACTGATCTCTGCTCGAGGCCCGCGGCCGGTACCCGTCCCAGGTGTCGGCCGCGGGCCTTTCGAGTATCTTGCGTCCACTCTGACCTGCTGTTTTGGTTGTAGAGGATGCCGTCGGGTAATCTCTATCGCGGTTCGGCTACGAGCCCCGCGGGTCTATAGCTCAGGCGGTTAGAGCGCTTCGCTGATAACGAAGAGGTCGGAGGTTCAAGTCCTCCTAGACCCACAGATACACAATCCCGATCTGTTCCGATTCCGGTTACGCCGTGTGGAACGGGTCGGGATTTTTGCTGTTCGGCCTCGATTCCGCCGGAGTTCCCGCGCCGGCCGCCTGCCCCGAGAGGGAGAGTGCGCGCAGTGCGCACAGCCAGCCGATGCCGCCGAGCGCCATGCGCGGATAGTTGAGCGTGGTCCAGGTATCGATGAACGATTCCACGTGTTCGGGGGTCCACGTCACGCCTTCGGCCTGGAAGGTGAGCATCTGCGGTACGAAGTACGCGTAGCTCGACAGGGAGTAGCACGCCATGAGTGCCGCGGCAGCGATCCACCAGCGCCGGAAGGCGACCGGGGTTCGCCAGGCGAGGTAGAGGTTGATCAGCGCGAGCAGGGCCACGATCGGAGACACGAAGGGCCAGAAGGCCCGTCCCGCGCGATGGAATCCCGATTCGGTCATCGCCTGGTGCGCCTGTGCGGTGGGTACGTCGGTCCACTGCGGGATCACGCCGAGCTTCTCGTACCAGCCCGCACCGAACTGGACGCCGACGAAGATCACCAGCAGCCACAGGGGTATCGATCGTTTGGTACTCATGGTTTGTTCTCCAGACCGGGTAATCTCTATAAGAGAGCTTCTCTGATTTAGAGAGATTACGAGGAGGAGGCTGCCCGTGACATCGGGGAAGACCCGGAGCGAGACCCTGACCGCGCTCCAGCTCGCGTTCCGAGCCCAGTCCAGCGGGACCGTGCTGTTGCACTCGGCTGTCGCGAACCGGCTGGGAATCGGGATCACCGACCTCAGTTGCCTGAACATTCTGACCATGTACGGCCCGCAAACCGCCGGGCAGCTGGCCGATCGCATCGGAATCACCCGCGGGGGAGCGGTCACCACGATGATCGACCGACTGGAAGCCGCCGGATTTGTCCGGCGGGACCGCGATCCCGCCGATCGCCGGCGCGTGCTGGTGCTCGTTCGGGACAAGGCGCTACAGAAGGTCGCGCCTTTGTTCGGAGGGCTCTGGGAGATGCTCGGCGAGCAGTTCGCGACGCGCACCGACGCCGAACTCGCACTGCTGGCCGATATCGTCACCGAGAGTGTGACGGCGCTGGACCGGGCACGGGAAGGTCTGCGTGGAAAGCCCTGACCCGGCGCGGGCCGCGGTGGGCGCAAAACGGCGGAGCCACTAAGCTATCGGTATGAAATACGTTCTCACCATCGGTCTTGTCGCTGCGGTTCTCATCGGTATCAGCAAGCTGCGCCAGCGTGACGACGCCGACCTGTGGCACGAGGTCACCACACGCTGATCCTGCCGCGGGCGACGTCTTCCATCGTTGCCGCCGGACCCGGTGATCACCGGGTCGCTGTGATCACGGCCGGGCCAGCAGCTCGATGACCGAGTGCACCTGCTCGGTGGTCGGTATCGGCAGATTGTCCCGGCCGTGGATCAGCCCGAGGCCGATGTAGACCATCGCACCCGCCCGCACTCCGGCCTGGTTCTCGTCGAACCCCAGGTCCAGCATCGTTCGGTAGACGGTTTCGAATACGCGCTGGTCGAGAATGCGAACCGCATCGGCCACCTTCGGATTACTGCGTGACCATTCCCGCACCGTCGTCTCGACCATCCAGTGCCGCCGGTCGACCAGCATGGCGGCCATCTTCTCGATCCGTTCCTCCACCGGGATCGCCGCGAAGGCGCCCAGTTCGCGTACGGTTTCGCTCTGCACCGCGCTCCATCGGTCGGCCATGGCCGCGGTGAGCTGCTCGACATCGTCGAAATGCCAGTAGAAGCTACCTTTGGTCACGCCCAACTCCTGGCACAATCGCGGAATCCTGATCGCCCCGACGCCTTCGCGCGACAGGAGATTCAGCGCGCCGTCGACCCAGTCGTCGTAGGACAGCCGCGCGGTACGCCGCCGCCGAGTCTGCTGGGCGCGAGCCTTTTTCGAGCGTGGGCGCGGAGGTGTCGCCCGGTCGCCGGGCGGGTCGGGATGCGAAGCGGTGGACGAACCCGCCGTCATCGGTCCGACAGGTCAGCGCTGGGTCTCATACTCCGATGGTAGGGGAGGTGGCCGACGGCCTCGGCGGATTCGCCCATCGCGGCCGGCTGCCGGTTGCGGGTGTGCCTCCACCTGCGAGTGTCCCTGATCGCCCGCCGCTTCTCCATACCTTCCAGTACTGTAATTCCATACGAATTAGTATGGGTCGGTGTCCCGCACCGTCCGAGATCCCAGGCGTTCGGCTCGCAGCCGCGCGGGGGAGGAGAACAGCGATGGCGATACCAGCGGTGACACCGGAGGCGACGTCGCCCCCCTGCCCGACTGCCTTTCGCTACTGGCAGGCCCGCGATACGCCCGGAATCCGGCGGTTGGAGCGGATCGTCCGGACCGTGACGGGTTCGGCCCTGTTCCCGACCGACGAACAAGCGCGGGCATTGTGCGCGGATATGTTCTCCGGAGATCCGGTGGCGGAACGGTTCGTCGCGGAGGTCATGCGCGGGGAGAGCGGCCGCGAGCACGGCCGCCGACTGTTGGAAACCGCGCTGCGCGACGGGATCGACGCTGTGCCCGACGCCCCGGATTCCATGCGTGCTCTGTTCGACGAATTCGAAGCGGTGCCCGAATGGGTACAGCCGGAACTGGTGGAACGCGGCGCCGCGGTCTGGCGGCGTTGGGGCACCGTACTGTTCAGTTTCGCGGGTGCCGAAACCCTGGAGATGTACACCGAATCCGCGGTCGCCACCCCGCTTTCGCTGGCGGGCGGTTACGCCGGCGACAGCGCGCTGCGCCGCTTCCTGGAGACCTGTCGGTTCTGGATGGACGTCTCCCGGCCCGGGGCGCTCTCGACTCCGGGATCCGAGGGACGTGCCACCGCCTTGAAGGTGCGGATCATGCACGTATCGGTACGTGCGGGCGTGCAGCGGCATCCGGAATGGGACACCGACCGGTGGGGGCTGCCGATCAGCCAGACCTATCAGCTGCTCACGCTGATCGCCGGGAGCACCATTCCCGGCCTGGGGCTGTGGGCGCTCGGCTACCAGACGACCCCCGCGGAGTTCCGGGCCCTCCTGCATTTCCAGAAGTACATGGGATACCTACTGGGCGTGCGGCTGACCTGGCACCCGGAGACCGTGGCCGATACGCTTCGCGTCATGGCGATGACCATGGTCGCACGCGCCCACGACTCCGGTGCCCAGGGCGCCGAACTCATCGAGTCCTATCCGGCGGCATTCGCTCCCCGGCCGGAGCAGCGTGGTCCGGCCAGGCTCCGGGCGCACTACAACTACCGGATCAACTCGGCGTACTCGGCGTTGTACATGCTGCCGACCACTCGCCGCCGCTATCGGATGCCGGCCGCCTTCCCCTGGCTGCTGATTCCCCTCGCCCGCATACCGCTCGTCACCGCTGTGGAGTTCCTCCGGCGGATTCCACCCGTCGGCCGGGTGCACGAACAGCTCATGCTCTGGCATCGGGAGAACTGGTATCGCGAGCAGATGCAGGGACGTGAGGCGGAATTCGCCGCCGTGGGCGCGCTGCGCAGGTGATATGCGGGCGGTCGCCCGAGTATTCTTGTTTGACGGTGTACGTGCCGGACCGCTACTGTTTCGCAGGCGACTCCCGGCACGGTCCGCGTGTCCAGGGGCCTTAGCTCAATTGGCAGAGCACTGCCTTTGCAAGGCAGGGGTTAGGGGTTCGATTCCCCTAGGCTCCACAACTATCGACGCAGTTCAGATAACGTTTTTGGAGACGTTACGACCGCGTCCACCGGGTCGCGTCCACGAAAGTGGACGCGCCTGCTCGGTCCATCGTGACCCGAGAGGATTTCGACGTACGACATCGCCGCACAGTCGTCGCCGGACGCGAACCGCCCCGGCCGCATCACGCGGCTGGGGCGGTTTCGCTGTTTCCGGCCTATTCGGTCAGATCGATCACGCAGGTGTCGACGGCTGTCACGATCGGGTCGCCGGGCGAGATACCGAGCGCATCACTCGCGCGCGGAAAGTTCGAATTGCCGCGGGCGCCGCCGGTCGACGAGTACACCGCACCGTCGCGCACGATCCAGACGTCCGAACGGGCGTCCATATCGCCGGCCGCATCGACCGTGGTCGCGCCGAAGTATGTGATACCGCCCTCGGAAATCACTGTGCCGTTGGCGAGCTGATTCCCTTCCGCGGTGAGGCCGGCCGCAACCTGGGCGACGAGCTCCGCGCTCGCCGGGGCGCACCGAGGGTCGGAGTAATCCGCTGTGGCCGGCGGCGGTGCGGCTGCCGTGGTCGTGGGTACCTCGGCCGAGCTGGTCACCGACGGCGGTGCGGGCGCGACGGGAGCGGGCTGGGCGGCCGGTGACGGCGCGGCCGCCGTGGTCGTCGGCGCCGGTGCCTCGTCGTCGGCCCGGTCCTCGCCGAAAACGGCGCCGACGCCGGCGCACAGCAACAGCACGGCGAGGGCGACACCCACTGCGATGAGCACGTTGCGATTGATCCGCCGGCGTCCGGCTACGTTCTCTTCTCGAGAGTTCACGAAATCCCCTGGTGATGCATGAGTCCGGTGGCGCATCCGAAGCGCCCCGCTTGTCCATGGGTGGATCGGCGAGTGGATATCGAACGTTTCGGATGAACGCGCGCAGCTTGTACCGCTCCGGCCGAGCCTACGTCCCCGTTCGCGAGGCCGATCCGCGGCGAAACCGTGCGCGCCGGCCAGGCTCGGACAAGCCCACGTGCTCGCCCGCAGGGTGGGGCGTCACCTTCCGGGCCCGGTGCCGCCCTGCTCAGCTCAGCGCGGCGGCGGAGCCGACGACCACGCCGTAGAGGTCCGCGATCGTCGCCAGGGCGCTGTTGTGCAGAGTGTGCGCCGGTACCTCCGCCGTCGGCCCCGGCAGCGGGCGCGTGGCGCAGGCGTCCGCGACGACCGTCGCCCGGTTGCCCCGCAGGAACGCGCCTTCGGTCGTGAAGGTGACGCACATATGGGTCATGAAACCGGCGACAACGACGTCGGTCCGGCCGGTTGCGTCGATTCGTTCGCCCAGGTCGGTTCCGACGAACGCGTTGGGGGCGGCTTTGGTGATCACCTGTTCACCCGCGATCGGGGCGACCGCGGAATGGATCCGGCCGCTCTCTGCCGCGAGGTCGTAGGGGCTGCCGGTGCCGCCGTCGTGCACGATATGGATGACCGTGGTACCGGCCGCGCGCGCCGCGGTGAGGAGTTCGGCCGCGGCATCCAGTGCGGGCCGCCACCCCTCCAGCTCCATGACGCCGGAAGTGTAGGTGTTCTGGTAGTCGACCATGATCAGCGTGGCGTCGGCGAGTTTCGCGGGGGTGTTGTCGATTCCGTTGACTTCGCGCAGGGTCTGCCGGGGCATGAGAGTCCTTTCGGGAGAAACGTCACCGCTGTGCGGCGGTGATTTCACGCTATCGACGGCGCGTCCATGTCGGCAATGTCATGTAACCTGCAAAAAACGACATAGTCAGAACGTATGGCCCGGTGTCGGCCGAGTATCCACGAATCGGAGTCGCAGCATATGAGCACCCGTGAGCGCCTCGTCGTCATCGTGCTCTTCGAGCAGGTCGATCTGCTGGATATCACCGGCCCGCCGGAGGTCTTCGCACTGCTGCAGCGCGAGATGGACGAACCCACCGGCTACCGCGTGGTGCTGGCCGCCGAAACCCTCGATCCGGTAACCACTTCCGCGGGAGTCCGGGTACTGCCCGATATCACCTTCACCGAGGTCTGCGCCCGAACCATCGACACGCTGGTAGTTCCCGGCGCTGTCGAGGCCGACGAGCGACGTCGCGTCCGGGCGGTGGCCGACCCCGCGGTCGTCGAATGGGTTCGCAAGCTGGCCGGAAATACCCGTCGGGTGGCCTCGGTATGCGTCGGAGCGCATATTCTCGCCGCCGCCGGGCTGCTCGACGGCCGGCGGGCGACCACCCACTGGTCCACCGCGCGGCAGCTCGCCACCGAATATCCCGCGGTCACTGTCGATCCGGACCCGATCTTCATCCGGGACCGCGACGTCTGGACCGGAGCCGGACTGAGCGCCTGCCTCGACCTGACGCTGGCGCTGGTCGCCGATGATTTCGGTGAGGAAGCCGCGCTCGGTGTGGCCCGGCAGCTGGTCGTGTATCTGAAACGCCCGAGCGGCCAGAGCCAGTTCAGCGTTCCCCTCGAACCGGTTTCGACGACGCGGCGTATCGACGAGATCCGGCACTACATCACCCGGAATGTCACCGGGCCGCTCACCGTTTCGGCGCTGGCGGAGCATATGCACGTCAGCGAACGGCAGCTGACCCGCATCTTCAAACAGGAACTCGGCACCACTCCGGCTGCCTATATCGAACTCGCCCGCGTCGAAGTCGCCCGTAACCGGCTGGAGACCACCGACGACACCCTGGACCGGGTCGCCACGATGAGCGGGCTCAACAGTGTGGACACCCTCGCGCGTGCCTTCCGCCGGACACTGCGCACCACGCCGACCGACTACCGGAATCGATTCCGGACAGCCTGATCCGGTGGGTCAGCAGGCCACGGCGCCGAGGCGATCGCGGTGCCGGTCGCCCCATTCCTCGAGCGGCCGAAGGGCGGTGGCGAGATCTTCGCCGAGTGGGGTCAGCGAGTATTCCACCCGCGGCGGGATCTCGGGATATATCTCGCGGTGCACGACGCCGCTCGTTTCGAGCTGGCGCAGATTCTCGGTGAGGACCTTTTCGCTGACACCAGTGAGCGTCCGGCGGATCTGCCCGAACCGCTGCGGGCCCGCGCCGAGGACCCACATCAGATGCAATTTCCATTTGCCGCCGACCACATCGATGGCCAGCGACATACCGCAGACCTCATGATCCGTATCACTCGTACCGGCCACTGCGTCCTCCCGACCTCACTACGGACCTCGCGGTAAGCAACCACACCCGCAAGTGCGTTCTTCCCGACTCTACCTGCGCCGACGAGTATCGATTCCGGCGCCGAAACCATCCGAACCACTATGGAAAGGGGCATCGGTATGTCTCAGCAGGGCAGCCGTTCGGTCAGCGTTATCGGTCTGGGGCCGATGGGCCGGGCGATGGTCCGGGAGTTGCTGGCCGCCGGTACAGAGGTCACCGTCTGGAATCGCAGCAGCGGGAAGGCGGACGAGATGGTCGCGCTGGGGGCGAAACGGGCGGCGACGGTGGCCGAAGCGCTCGACGCCAACTCGGTGATCGTGCTCAGCCTGACCCACTATGCCGCCATGTACGACGTACTCGGTCAGGCCGTGGACCGGTTGCCGGGGAAGGTGATCGCGAATCTGTCGTCGGATTCGCCGGACAAGGCACGCGAGGGCGCCGCCTGGGTGCGGTCCCACGGGGCCGAATTCCTTTCCGGCGGATTCATGTCCGCGGGGGACAACATCACCCATCCGGCCTCGTATGTGTTCTACAGCGGGCCCCGGGCGGTGTTCGAGGAACATGCCGAACTCCTGCGGCCGCTGAGTCCGCAGGAGTACCTCGGTGCGGACGACGGTCTGGCGCAGGTTTTCTACCAGGCGCTGTTGATCACCTTCCATCCGTGGATGCTCGCGTTCGACCAGGCCCTGGCCGTGATCGAACGTTCGGGTCACGATATCGACCAGTTTCTGCCGTACGCGCAGCGTTCCAGCGAGGCCTATCCGTTCTTCATGGCCGAATACGCCGCGGCGGCGAAGAACGGCGGATGGGGTGACCACGCGGCGTTCGCGATGATGGATGCAGGCGCCCAGCACATCATCGACGCCAGCGAGGAGGTCGGAGTGGACGCGACACTCTCCCGCGTCGCGCAGGAATGGTGGCGCCGGGCCCGGGCTGCCAGCGAAGCGGCCGGCAAGCCGGTCTCGATCTTCGAACTGATGCGGTCCGAAGCATCCTGACCGCGTAGCGGTTTCAGCTGCTGCCCCGGAGCCGGTACCAGACCGGGGCGGTCGGCCCGCTACGCGCCGCGGCCCGGGTCGGGATTCGCCTGCCGGGCCCGCTCGGCGATTTCCTCCGCGTATTCCTGATGGCCGACGCCCGGGAGTTTGTCCAGGGTCAGACCCTCGATATCCCAGCGGGGACGGGCGTCGGCGATGAACCGGATGGCATCGCGAACGTTGCGTTCGCCGGCCGGTTTCCCGATATGCGCCGACGGGGTGTGCAACCGCAGCCAGCCGAGCAGATCGGCGGCTGTGCCCTCGATGCAGGTGGCGGTGACGATATCCTCGGCGCCGGCGGAGTCGGGGAGCAGCAGACTGGTCGGGGAGACGCCCAGGGCGACGGCGAGGGCCATCAGATCGTCGATATCGACGCGGCGCTCGCCCCGCTCGATCCGGGACAGGCCGAGCACCGGGATCGGCCGGCCCAGCGCCTCGAGCCTGCGCGCGAGATCGGCGTAGCCGAGGTTCATCCGGTTGCGGTACCGGAGGACATTCGCGCGCACAGTATCGCCCGAGGGGCCCAGCGGGTTCTTCTTGATCACCACCTGACCAGCGTTACCTATCGAAATGATCGCGTCAATTCTCATTTCGATGCGCAGAGCGGGCGGGCTGTTCGCGGGATCTCGGGCGCCGGACTATCACTTTGATGCCTATCGAAAATCTACCGAAAGCCATCATTTCGATAGATCGCTCGAACCTGTCAACTCGAGCGCGTCATCATGAGATACCCCTGCGGCGCCCGCTCCCCGTCCTCGGCCCGGCGCTCTATCCGCAGATCGGTTGTGAACCCCTGTGCTTCGAGCGCGCTCGCCAGTTCATCGATCGAGAACCGATGGAAATCCAGCGACACGGTGTGTCCGTACCCCTCGTCCAGGTGCAGGATGTCGGTGCCGACTTGGAACGCCAGCAGCAGTTTGCCGCCGGGGCGCAGCACCCGGCGGAATTCGGCGAGCACGCCGCCTCGCTCCGGCGGCGGAATGTGGATGAGCGAGTACCAGGCCACCAGCCCGGCCCGGGCGCCATCGGCGATATCGAGTGCGGTCATCGATCCCACCTCGAAGTCGATCTCCGGGAACCTTTTCCGCGCGACCGCCACCATCTCCGGGGACAGATCGATCCCGTGGACCCGGGTTCGCTGTGCCGCCAGGAACCCCGCGATACGACCCGGTCCACATCCGATATCGGCCACGAGCCCGCCGTCCCCGACGGATTCGGCGAACGCGGTGAGAACCGCACGGTCCCAGAACCTCTTCGCCATCTCGCCCTCGGCGTGTTCGGCGTAGGCAGTCGCGATCGCGTCGTAACCGGCGCGGGTTCGAGCGAGAAAACAGGATTCGGTCACGGTAGGCGACAGTAGTATCCCGGTACCGAACCGATGCGACCGTGACGTTCGCGGTGCCGGGGCGTAGCTTTGGTGGTGTCGACCCTGACGGAACGAGCGGAGAAGACCTGGTAATGCCTGCTTCGGAATACGGCGGGCCCGGGATCGACGGATCGGACTGGAGACGCGGGCGAGTGTTCTGGTTCGACTCGGAGAAGGGCTTCGGCTATATCAAACCCGACGACGGAACCGATCAGGTGTTCGTCGAATACCGGTGCATAGAGACAGACGGCTATCGCACCTTGCACGCGGGCCAGCCGGTGCTGTTCGTCAGCACCTCCCGGCCGCGCGGTCACGAGGCGGTGACGGTTCGGCCCGAGGCCGGGGCCGTGCTACCCGAGGCCGCCTCGGGTGGTGACCACGTCACGCGCTAGCGCCGGACTCCCATCGCGCCACAGATCGGCGCCGGCCAGCCCACGGCCGCCGGCGCCAGTTCGCGGTCGAGCGCGGCCACGATATCGGCGGCGAACGCGGTGGCCCGGCGGCTGCGCAGATCGACGTGGACGGCGGTGATCTCGAGGGTGCAGCTGAGCCGCCGGGTGGTGTCGTTGACCAGCAGCGCCATGGCGTGTACGACCTTGTCGGAACGGTCCACTCCGCGTACGTACACCGAGATCTCTTCGCCGATCCGGGTTTCCGCGTAGTACCGAATGTGGTGCTCGCCGGTGAAGAAACCGGCATTGCGGGCGGTGCGGTATTCGTCGGTGATGCCGACCCGATCGAAGACTCGCGTCGTGGCCGATACACACAGATCGAAATAGTGCGCGATGTTCATATGGTCGTTCTCGTCGCGGAAGGTCTCGGGGACGGTGAGCGGGCCCAGTTCCCGGGGCAGTGCCGCGACCTGGTCGTAACTGGGAATCGAAATCGCCCCGGTCATGATCACTCCTCTCGCCTCCGGCCGAGTGTATCCACGCGAAGATCGGCCCCGGATCCCAGGGATCCGGGGCCGGCACCGTTGTTCAGAGCGGTCGTACGTCGATGACCTTGCGCAGCCGGGCCTTGTCGCGCTCCAGCCGGCGGGCCTCGTAGGCGATGGGGAAGTAGCGCACCCGTTCCGGCAGCAGCGGGACCAGGCGCGCGAGGATCCAGCCGAGGATCCGCAGTTTGCGTTCGTCGGATTCGCTCCAGGTGAGACCCAGCTTCTTGCGGGCGGCCTCCGGGGTGGTGCCCACGGTGACGAAATACTGCATACGGCCGAACGGATCGCTCACTGCGCGCCACAGTGGGTGCAGGGCCCGCGGCAGTTGAGCGGGCGGTGCGACGGTCCGGATGACCTTCAGATAGTCCTTGGCGGTCTGTGTGGCCTGCAGGTGGTTCTCGACCTGATCGGTGAAGAACTTCTCGAAATCGGCGTAGGTGGCCGGGAGTTCCTTGGGGGGCACCGAGAAATTGCGCAGCAGCTGCAGGGCTTCGCGGTAGTAGTCCTCTTTCTCGGCGGCGGTGAGCGGCCGCTTCGAGAAATATTTCGCGTTCTCGGAGAACGCGAATGTACCGGTGTGCAGTACCCAGGCCCACGGGCCGCTGGACAGCGCCGTATGCCGGACACCCTCGGCATCGGTGGTGTTGAGCGTGGCGTGCATCTTGCGTAGCCGGTCGGTCTCGCCGAGCGACTCCTCGCCGCCGTAGGTCCACATCATCACCGCCGACAGACTGCGCACCGCCCGGCCGACCGGGTCGGTGCGGAAAGTGGAGTGGGCGTCGACCACCGCGGAGATCGTCGGCTCCATGGTCTGCAGGAGGAAGGCCGAGCCCGCGGTGAGAGAGAAGGTGATCAGGCCGGTTTCTTCCCAGGTCCGGGTGCCGGGACCGAATGGACGACGCTGCGCCGGAGCGTGCGTATCGATGGCTGCGACGGACGCGGTCATGCGGATCTCCCTTGATCTACTGCATCGATCTGATGAGACGATGATACTCCAAATCTCTCATCATTGCGTGAGCGACCGAGGGTGCGGCCATGGCTTGGGGAGGTATCCGGGGATGTACTGCGATTGCCGAATCGAGGTGGTATCCGCGCAGCGGAACAGCTCGGTGAATTGTGGAGGCGGGATCGGCCGGGCGGGAGCTACGGAATCCGGATATGAGAGCGGGCCTCGGCGAAGGGGGGGAGTTAGCCGAGGCCCGCGTAAGGTCGGCCCGGGGGGGAGGGGCCGACGCAAACGATCCTACGCGATATCCGGAATTTACGCGCACAAGGGGCCCAAGAGTTTCGAACTTTTCTCGGTACGGATCACAGTGTCCTGAACAGGCCGGAAACCCGTTCGGGTGATGCTTCGAATCCGTTGCCGGACAATTGAATCAACCAATTGGACCGGTGTATTCCGCCTAGCGGAACAAGTGTTTGCGTGGGTCGTCCCGGAACATGTTGCGCGGCGCTACCGTGCCCACTTGTCGGACCCTGCTGTCACTATGCCGCTGTGCACTGTGAGCATGCGCACGGCCACTCTCACTGTCGTGCTCCGGCACCGGGTCGATCGAGGCCGGATACCGAATCGAGTAGTGCGCTACGCACGATTCGGCGGCCGGTGGCGACGACCATGGAGGCCGTCGCATCTCGCCCCGGCTACCCCGAGCACAGCCGGGGCGGGGTGCGGCCCGCACTGGAGCGGGGAGGTCGCCGAAGAACCGGATAAATCGGATGAAAACGTCGGAGGCCGCGACGATACTGCACAGAGTCGGCCCGAACTGCACAGTGTCGGCCCGATTGCCGAAGCGCTCCAGGTCGGTGGCAGATCCGCTGCCGGCGATATACGACTCGTCCTCGTCACATACCCGAATCAGGAGAACCATGCCCGACGCAATAGTCGCCGAGGGTCTCGTCAAGCATTACGGCCGCCGGGTACGCGCACTCGACGGCCTCGACCTGACCGTGCCCGAGGGCACGGTCACCGCACTGCTGGGACCCAATGGAGCCGGTAAGACCACCACCGTGCGAGTGCTCACCACACTGCTGGTGCCCGATGCCGGCCGCGCCACGGTCGCCGGGATAGATGTGCTCGCCCGTCCCCGGGCACTACGATCCCGGATCGGTGCCTCGGGCCAGTACGCCGCGGTCGACGAATACCTCACCGGTTTCGAGAACCTGGAGATGGTCGGGCGGCTGTACCACATGGGTACGCGGCGAAGTAAGGAACGCGCCCGCGAGCTGCTGGACAGGTTCCGCCTCAGCGATGCCGCCGACCGCCCGGTCCGCGGCTACTCCGGTGGTATGCGCCGACGGCTCGACCTGGCCGGGGCATTGGTGGCCAATCCGCCGGTGCTGTTCCTGGACGAACCCACCACAGGCCTCGATCCCCGCGCCCGGCTCGACCTGTGGGACGTTATCGAAGAGCTCGTCGCAGGAGGCACCACCCTGCTGCTGACGACCCAGTACATGGAAGAGGCCGACCGCCTCGCCGACGCCATCGCGGTGATCGACCGGGGACAGGTGATCGCTCGCGGTACCGCCGACGAACTCAAGAGCACGGTCGGCGGCGACCGGATCGAGTTGACCGTCGATCATGTCGACAATCTGGCGTTGGCGCAGCAGGTGCTGACACCGCTGGCCGACGGCGATATCCATCTCGAACCGGGGTTGCGGCGGCTGGTGGTTCCGGTGAGCGACGGTTCCCAGGCGTTGGTCGCCGCCATCGGCCGGCTGACCGACGAAGGGGTGAAGATCCAGGACGTGGGCCTGCGTCGGCCGTCGCTGGACGATGTGTTCCTCACTCTCACCGGGCACGAGGCCGAGGAATCCGCGGCGGGCGGCGGCGAGTACGAGCAGGACGGACAGTCCGGCGGCGCCGGGCGGCCGCAGGGTCCGGGCGGAACCGGCGGAGATGCCGGCGCCTTGCGTGCGATGGAAGCAGTCGAAGCATTGGAAGGGAAGAGCAGATGACCGCGCTGGCCACCGTCGGCGATATCGGGGAGAACCCCACCCTTGTCGACCGGCTGTCCATGGTGCTCAGCGACAGCCTGACCGTCACCAAGCGCAATGTGATCAAGATAAAGCGAGTACCGGATGTGCTGATCTTCAGCACGCTCTCGCCGATCATGTTCGTGCTGTTGTTCGCCTATATCTTCGGCACCGCGATAAAGGTGCCCGGCATGGAGGGCGGCTACCGCGAATTCCTGATCGCCGGCATCTTCGTGCAGACGGTGGTGTTCGGGTCCACCTTCACCGGGCTCAGCCTGGCCGAGGATATGCAGAAGGGAATCATCGATCGCTTCCGCTCGCTGCCGATGGCCCCGGCGTCGGTGCTGATCGGGCGCACCGTCAGCGATGTGGTGATCAACGTGGTCAGCCTCGTGGTCATGTCGCTGACCGGACTGGTGGTCGGTTGGCGGATCCGCGGGTCGGTCCTGGACGCGATCCTCGCCTACGCACTGCTCCTGCTCTTCGCCTACGCGATCTCCTGGATCATGGCGGTCGTCGGGCTCATCGTTCGTACTCCCGAGGTGTTCAACAACGCCAGCTTCATGGTGATCTTCCCGCTGACCTTCCTGGCGAACACCTTCGTCCCGATGAACGAACTGCCCACACCGCTGCGCGTGTTCGCGGAATGGAATCCGGTATCGGCGCTCACCCAGGCGTCACGCGAACTGTTCGGCAACGCGGTCCCGGCCACGCAGGGACCGACAGCCTGGTCCATGCAGCATCCGGTGGCGACCACATTGATCTGGGTGGTCATCATCCTGGCCGTATTCGTACCGCTGGCCCTGCGGCAGTACCGCAGGACCGTCAGTCGCTGAGGACGGTCAATCCACCGGTGGTTCCGGACTCGTCCGGAGCTTCCGGGGCCCCGTTGCGCGTGTAACCGATCCGGGGTGGGGCGGGCGCCGGTTCCGGCGGTTGCGGGCGCTTACTGCGTACCAGCCACGCGGTACCGCCTGCCGCCGCCACCGCGGCGGCAGCCAGCAGCCGATAACGCGAACGACCGGATGGACGCAGTGGCCTCGAGCTCATGGCACAACTCTGGCACAGCCCGGCGGATAACGCAGATCGGCAGGTCAGAGCATCGGCCTCGGGCCCGATCCCGCGACCGGCGCCCGACCGGCCGCCCGGGCTCGTGGCACGATGGGCACGTGAGTACGACACGCCCGGCCCGGCCGGGAGCGCGCTGTGGAACGAGTTCGGCGATGCCGCGGAGCCCGCGGTGAACCCCCAGGAACCCTCGCCCCCGGTCCAGGTCTGTGTCCGCCACACCGACCGGCCGACCGGACTGTCCTGCACCAGATGCGGTCGGCCGGCCTGTCCGGAATGCCTGCGTCCGGCGTCGGTCGGTCAGCACTGTGTCGACTGCCTGCGGGCCGATCAGCGCAGCACCCCGCCGGTGCGGACCGTATCGGGCTCGGTCGCCGCGCGTAGTTCGGTGCCGTTCGTCACCTACACCCTGATCGCCCTCAATATCATCGTCTACGCCGTCACCGCGGCGCAGTCGCGCAGCCTGATGAGCAACGAACGCGGATCGGGGCTGTTCGTCGATTGGGTCATGTATCCGCCGGCGGTGGCCGGAGGCGACTGGTTCCGAGTCGTCGGTTCCGGGTTCCTGCACTACGGGCTGATCCATCTGCTGCTCAATATGTTCGCGCTCTACATAGTCGGTCGCGATATCGAACTGGTGCTCGGCCGCGCTCGCTATCTGGCGGTGTACCTCATCTCGCTGCTCGGCGGATCGGCCGCGGTGATGCTGCTGGCCCAGAACAGTCTCACCGCGGGAGCCTCCGGTGCGGTCTACGGTTTGTTCGGCGCGATCACCGTCATCCTGATCCGGTTGCGGCAGAACCCGAACAACATGCTGATCCTGATCGCGATCAATGTCTTCATCAGCTTCTCGTTGCCCGGTATCTCGCTGTGGGGTCACCTGGGCGGTCTCGCCGCGGGCACACTGGCCACCCTCGGGATCATGTTCCTGCCCGCTTGGGTACGGGCCCGGACACCGGAGCGAGCCCGGCTGGTCGGTGTGGTCGCACTCGTGGCGCTGGCCGTGGTGGCTGTGACGGTGATCGTGGTGGCCGCCGGGTCGTTGCGCTGAGCTGCGCCGTGGCGTTCGGCCCGACGTTCTTCGATGGCCGTCGGCCGGACCTGTGTTCTACGTGAAACATACCGACGCGCATCCGGACTCCGGCCGGACCGGGACCGATCAGTGTGCGGAGCTTCCGCGCAACCGCAGTTGGGTGCGCAGGGTGTCGTAGACATCCTCGGGGCTCGTACCCAGATCCCAGCGTCCGAAGATCAGTAGTCGTTCGGTTCCGAGATGATCGACGTCGATCTCCAGCATCGGCGATTTCCGGCCGAGCCGGCGGTAGCCCACCACTCGGGCCCGCAGGATCTGGTCACGGGTGTATTCGGTGACACCGGTGAGCGTGCGCAGTACCAACATCGGATTATCGCCGGGCACTACGGCCAGTCTTGGCCGCTGCCGCAGTCCGAGCGCCGCGAGCCCGACGAGAACCAGAGCGGCAACACCCAGCAGGAATTTACCGGGGACCTCGGTCGTCAGTACTGCCGCGACGGCCAGAACCACTCCACCCCCGGCTGCGGCGATCAACGCCGGCATGGGTGTTGTCCAGGCAAGACGCGGTTCGGTGCCCTCGGGCTGCACGCGGTGTCCTCCCATTCCGTATGGAGAGTTATCCACAGGGTTATCCACAGGTGTGCATTAATTACACCGGTGTAATCCCGGGTGCAATGCCGCTAGCGCCACCGCATGGTCATGATCAAACCGACCACCATCAGCCCGAATCCGATCAGGAAGTTCCAGGCATTGAGGTTGCTCATCCAGCTGATCTGATCGGCCGCGAGGTAGTAGACCAGCAGCCACACCAGCCCCGCGAGCATGAAGCCGAGCATGATGGTGACGTACCAGACAGGCGATGGACCGACAGCCTTCACCTTCACCGGCGTACGGCTGGCGGGGTTGATCGTGTAGTCGGTCTTCTTCCGGACCTTCGACTTGGGCATGATGTCCTCGTGTTCAGCGTGCAGGTCGTGCTCCAAGGCTATCCCACCAGGTAATCGGTGTGATGCCCAGCGGCCGAACCGCATGTCCCGGGCAGGTCGGGGCGCGCATACCGCCATCGCGGGCCGGGCCGGGTGCTCCGGCGGGCGAACACGTAATCTTTGGGCATGCGTGTACTGGTCGTCGACAACTACGACAGCTTCGTGTTCAACCTGGTGCAGTACCTCGGCCAGCTGGGCGTCGAGGCAGTGGTCTGGCGCAACGACGACCCCGAACTGGCCGATCCAGGTGCCGTGGCCGGTGATTTCGACGGAATACTGATCAGCCCCGGCCCCGGCACCCCCGAACGTGCCGGCGCCAGCATCGACCTGGTGCGTGCCTGCGCCGACCACGGCACCCCGCTGCTGGGCGTATGTCTCGGACACCAGGCCATCGGCGCGGCGTTCGGCGCCACGGTGACCCGGGCCCCGGAGCTGCTGCACGGTAAGACCAGCTCGGTGTTCCATATCGGCACCGGGGTCCTGGCCGGACTACCCGATCCGTTCACCGCGACCCGCTACCACTCGCTGACCGTCGTGGAGAAAACGCTGCCGCCCGAATTCGATGTCATCGGCCGCACCGAGACCGGGATCGTGATGGCGCTGCGCCACCGCGAGCTGCCGATCCACGGGGTGCAGTTCCATCCGGAATCGGTACTCACCCAGGGCGGTCACCGGATGCTGGCCAACTGGCTGGAGGTTTGCGGCGCGCGGCCCGAGGAAGGGCTCGTGCAGCTGCTGGAGTCCGAGGTGGCTTCGCTGGCCGTCTGACGAACGAGAAACCGGGCGGCCTTCACGGCCGCCCGGTTCCGGTTGTCCGGCTCGCCGGGGTGCACCCGGCGGTGGATCAGGGTGGTCCCAGCGGAAGTACGCCGGTGTTCACCGTCACCGTCGTCGACGACGGCACCGTGGTCCCGGCGGAAGGTTGCTGGCTGAGTACCTTGCCCGCCTGATCGGAGTTCAGCGTGATCTGGGTGATCTGCCGGACCTGGTTCACGCTGCCCTGCCAGCCGCTTTCGCGCAGTTTGTCCACCACCTCGGCAGCCGTCAGACCGACCAGGTTCGGCATCGAGATGCGATCGCTCTGTGCCACCTGGACCGTCACGGTGGAACCTTCGTCGGCGGTCGAACCACCCGACGGGCTGGTCGACAGCACCTCGCCACGCGGCCGGGCGGACTGGACCTGCTCGACCACGATCTTGAATCCGGCACCCTCCAGATTCGGCTGCGCCACGTCGATCAGCTGGCCGACCACATCCGAAACCCGGATCTGCTTGGGACCGGTACCGATGGTCAGGGTGATCTGACTGCCCGCGTCCATCTCAATCCCGGGCGAGGGATCCTGACCGATCACCTTGTCCTTGTCCTGTGCACTGGACGGTTCCTGCTTGACCTCGGGGTTGGCTTGCAGACCGACGTTGTTGAGTTCCTGTTCGGCATCCTGCTGCGAGAAGCCGGCGAGCTTGGGAACCGGCACCTGCTGCGGTCCGGTGGACACATGCACGGTGATGGTGCTGCCCTCATCGGCTCGCGAGCCGCCCAACGGCTGGGTAGTGATCACATTGCCCGCACTGATCTTGCCGTCGGGCTTCTCCTGGATCGCGACATCGAAACCGAGCGAATCGAGTTTTTGCTCGGCCTCGCTCGCGGTGGTGTTCGACAGATCCGGGACGGCCACCTGGTCGGGTCGGCTACCGGGACCGATGAGCATCCAGAAAAGCCCGAACGCCGCCACCAACGCGGCGACCACACCGGCCGCGATATAGGCGTTCCGGCGGGAGGACCCCCCGGAACCGTCTCCGTAGTCGTCGTAACCGTCGTCTTCGTCACCCCGGCGATACCCGCGACCGGCGCCGTCCGCGGGACCGAGCATGGTGGTGCGGTCCTCGTCGGTCATCACCATGGGCGCGCCGGGTTTCTGGCCACCCAGTACCCGGATCAGATCCGCCCGCATCTCCGCGGCGCTCTGGTAGCGGTTCGCCGGATTCTTGGCCATGGCCTCGAGCACGACCGAATCCAGCTCCCGCGGCACCCCCTCGTAGACGAGCGAGGGCAGGCGGGGATCTTCCCGGACGTGCTGATAGGCGACCGCCACCGGCGAATCACCCGTGAAAGGGGGCTGCCCGGTGAGGATTTCGAACAGCACGCAGCCGACCGAGTACACATCCGATCGGGCATCCACGGTCTCGCCGCGCGCTTGCTCCGGCGACAGATACTGCGCCGTGCCGATCACGGCCGCGGTGGCGGTCATCGGGTTGGCGGCATCGGCGATCGCGCGTGCGATACCGAAATCCATGACCTTCACCGCGCCCGCACGGTTGATCATGATGTTGGCGGGCTTCATATCGCGGTGCACGATCCCGGCCTTGTGGCTGAAATCGAGTGCGGCGCACACATCGGCGATGACCTCCATCGCGCGCCGGGGCGCGATCGGGCCTTCGTTGCGCACGATATCGCGCAACGTATCGCCGTCCACGTACTCCATCACGATGAACGGCAGCGGACCGCCGTCGATCTCGGCCTCACCCGTGTCGTATACCGCGACGATCGCCGGATGGTTCAAGGCCGCGGCATTCTGCGCCTCACGCTTGAAGCGCAGATAGAACGTGGGATCCCGGGCCAGGTCGGCGCGCAGCACCTTGATCGCCACATCGCGGTTGAGTCGTAGATCGCGCGCTTTGTGGACCTCGGACATGCCGCCGAACCCGATGATCTCGCCCAGCTCGTAGCGAGAGGAGAGATTCTTCGGGGTCGTCATGGTTGTCCTTGCGGATTATGGGCCGGCGCACCGTTGCTGATGTGGTCCCCCGGGAAGGGGATGTCGATCGTCGGGACCGGCGGGCGGCGACGCGTGGTGGTCTCCTCTTCCTCGTCGGTGGTCTCTTCGCTGGCCGTCGTCTCGGTGGTGCTCGGAGCGGCCGATGTCGTGGTCGGCGGCTGCGTGGTCGTGGTGGTCGACGGCGGCTGCGTGGTCGTGGTGACCGGCGGCGGAGTGGTGGTGTTCTCCGGGGTCGGCGTCCAGACCGGGGGTTCGGTCACCTCGTAGGTGGTGGTGACCGGCGGCGGTAGCTGACGGGTGGTGGGGGCCGTGGACGACGTGCCGGCCGGCACGGTTCCGTCCGGGTTGGTGTCACCACCGAACAACAGCCACAGCACGGCACCACCGAGCAGCAGCGCGCCGATGCCCAGCGCGATCATCCACTTCTGGTTCTTGTTGAGAACTCCACCCGCACCGTCGCGGTACCCGTCGTCGCCGGGATCGTTCACGCCGCGGTCCATCGAGGTGGCCGGCCCGGCAGCCATAGCGGCAGGTGGCGTGTTGTACTGCACGGTCGCGGTTTCGTCATAACCCGGAAGCGGCGCCGCGATCACACTGGTGGGCCCGGCTGCGGCGAGGTTGCGGGGCGGGGGCGGGCGGCGGCCGGAGCGTACCGCGGCGACCGCATCGGCGAATTCGCCGCCGTCGGCGTACCGATGGGACGGATCCTTGGCCAGCGTTATCTCGACCAGTTCCCGCACGTTGGGCGGTAGATCGGTGGGCATCGGCGGGGGCACGTCGCGGACATGCTTCATCGCCACGGTCAGCGCGCCGTCACCGGTGAACGGCCGCTGGCCCGCCAGCGCCTCGTATCCGACGACACCGAGGGAATACACATCGCTGGCCGCGGTGGCGTCCTCACCGACCGCCTGCTCGGGCGCGATGTACTGCGCCGTTCCCATCACCATGCCGGTCTTGGTCACCGGCGAGGCGTCCACCGCCTTGGCGATACCGAAATCGGTGATCTTCACTTGTCCGGTGGGGGTGACCAGGATATTTCCCGGTTTCACATCGCGGTGCACCACACCGGCCAGATGTGCCACCTGTAGTGCGCGGCCGGTCTGCTCCAGCATGTCCAGGCCCTGGGCCACCGACAGGCGGCCGAGCCGGTTCAGCACGGTGTTGAGCGGTTCTCCCTGGACCAGCTCCATCACCAGGTAGGCCGTCTCGCCACCCTGGGGATCGTAGGTTTCGCCGTAGTCGTAGATACCCGCGATCCCGGAATGGTTCAGGATCGCGGTGGTCTTGGCCTCGGTGCGGAACCGGTGCCGGAAGGTCGGATCCGCCGAGAACTCGGACTTGAGGACCTTGACCGCCACCCGGCGATCCAGCCGGGTGTCCAGGGCTTCCCAGACCTGGCCCATCCCACCGGTGGCGATAAGTCGCTGCAGCCGGTAGCGGTCCGCGATCATCGCGCCGTTTGTCAGCATCGGGTTCCCCGCAGATTCACTCGCACATCCATCTCGTTCAGCGACCTCGCAGACCTGCGTCCAGCACCGCCCGGGCGACCGGCGCGGCGACCGACCCACCTGTTGCCGCCAGCGCCCGATCACCGCCGTTCTCCACGATGACCGCGATGGCGATCTTCGGGTTCTCGGCGGGGGCGAAGGCTATGTACCAGGCATGCGGTGGTGTATTCCGTGGATCGGCGCCGTGTTCGGCCGTTCCGGTCTTCGACGCGATCCGATACGACGTTCCGCCGCTGCCCGCGGTGTTCTCCTCCGAGGCGACCATCAGGTCGGTCAGGGTAGACGCTACCTCGGCGCTCACTGCCTGACCGACCGAGACCGGCTCGGTGGTGGACAGTTCGCTCAAGTCCGGGTTCTGCAACTGGTCTACGAGGTAGGGCTCCATCCGGACACCGCCGTTGGCCACGGTAGCGGCGATAACGGCATTGTCGAGCGGGGTGAGCGCGACATCACGTTGACCGATGCTGCTCTGCGCGAGCGCGGCGTTGTCCGGGATATTGCCCACGGTGCTTTCGGCGACCGGCATCGGGATCCCGCGGTGCGGTCCGATTCCGAACGCGGCGGCCTCGTCTTCCAGCGCCGCCGCTCCCACATCGACCCCGAGTTCCACGAACGCGGTGTTGCACGAACGCCGGAACGCCTCGTAGAGGCTGGCGGTGGCGCCGGAGCCGCAGGTGGAGCCGTTGTAATTCTCCAGGGTCGTGCTGGTGCCCGGCAGGGTGATGTTGGGCGCCGCGGTGAACTGGGACTGCGGATTCGCTTTCCCGTTCGACAACGCGGCCGCCGTGACGACCACCTTGAAGGTGGACCCGGGCGGGTAGGTCTGCGAGATCGCCCGGTTGATCATGGGCTGGTTCTCGTCCGCGCTCAGATCCTCCCAGGCCTGAGTGCCCTGGGCACCGTCGTGCCCGGACAACAGGTTCGGATCGTAGCTGGGGGTGGACACCATGGTCAGGATCTTGCCGGTGCTGGGCTCGATCGCCACCACCGAGCCGGTGTAGCCCTTGCTGGTGAGTTCGTTGTAGGCGACCTGCTGCATAGCCGGGTCGATCGTGGTGACGACATTGCCACCGCGGGGGTCGCGACCGGAGATCAGATCGATCAGGCGGCTACCGAACAACTGTCCGTCCGAGCCGTTGAGTACCGGATCCTCGGCCCGCTCCAGTCCGGTGCTGCCGTACTGCATGGAGTAGAACCCGGTCACCGGCGCGTAGGCCTGCGGATCGGTGGGGTAGACGCGCAGGTACTTGTAGCGGTCGTCGGTGGATACCGAACTGGCCAGCACTGCTCCGCCGGCGGAGATCTGGCCGCGCTGGCGGGAGTACTCGTCGAGCAGCACCCGTGAGTTGCGCGGATCCGCCCGGTAGTCGTCGGCCTTGATGACCTGCACGTAGGTAGCGTTGAGCAGGAGCGCGACGATCATCGCCATCACCGCCATGGCCACCCGGCGTAATGGTGTGTTCAACGCGGAAGACCTCCTTGCCGCCGTGACACCATCACTGTCTGGGCTTCGGCCAGTGGCGCGGGAGCCGGTTCCCGGCGGCGCGCCGGCGCGGGCTCGCGGGCCGCGTCGGAGATCTTGATCAGCAGGGCGATCAGCACATAGTTCGCCAGCAGCGAGGAACCACCGTAGGAGACGAAGGGTGTGGTGAGGCCGGTGAGCGGAATCAGCTTGGTCACGCCGCCCACCACCACGAAGACCTGGATGGCGATGGTGAAGGACAGTCCGGCGGCGAGCAGCTTGCCGAAACTGTCCCGGATCGCCAGCGCGGTGCGCATGCCCCGCAGGACCAGGACCAGGAACAGGATCAGGATCGCGGTCAGCCCGATGAGACCCAGTTCTTCACCGATGGTCGTCACGATGAAGTCGGTTTTGGCGAACGGCACCTGCGACGGCCGTCCGGCCCCCAGACCGGTGCCCGCCAGACCGCCGGTCGCCAGGCCGAACAGTGACTGCACGATCTGATAGCCGGTGTTGTTGTAGTCGTCGAACGGGTGCAGCCAGGTCTCCACGCGTACGCGGACGTGCCCGAACATCTGGTAGGCGAAAACGAAACCGAGGGCGAGCAGCCCACCGCCGATCAGCAGCCAGCCGACCCGCTCGGTGGCGATGTAGAGCATCACCAGCACGGTGCTGAAGATCAGCAGGGAGGTGCCCAGGTCCTTCTCGAAGACCAGGACGCCGATGCAGACGATCCACACGGCCAGGATCGGCCCCATATCGCGGGCGCGCGGGAATTCCATACCGAGGAAGTGCCGGCCGGCCGCGGTGAAGAGTTCACGTTTCGAGACGAGGACCGAGGCGAAGAAGATGATCAGCAGGATCTTCGCGAACTCGCCGGGCTGCAGGCTGAGTCCGGGCAACCTGATCCAGATCTTGGCGCCGTTGACCTCGGAGAGTGAACCGGGCAGGATCGCCGGGATCGCGAGGGCGACCAACCCGACGAGACCGAGGGTGTAGGCGTATTTGGCCAGCGTGCGGTAGTCGCGCAGCACCACCAGGATGACGACGAACAGGATGATCCCCAGCGCGGTCCACAGGATCTGGCTGTTCGCGTCGGGGGAGGGGATATCCCAGGAGTTGTAGGCGGCGGTCTGCTGATCGGCCAGATCGAGCCGATGGATCAGCACCAGGCCGATGCCGTTGAGCAGCGCCACGATGGGCAGCAGCAGGGGATCGGTATAGGGCGCGAAGCGGCGCACCACGAGGTGCGCGACGGCGAAGAGACCGAGATAGGCCAGTCCGAGTTTCGCGATATCCCAGGTCAGCGATTCTTCCTGGCTCGCTTCCACCAGTGCCAATGCGGCAGTGGTGATCAGTGCCGCGAATCCGAGCAGCACCAACTCGGTATTGCGCCGGGTCGTCGGCGACGGCGCCGGAGCGAAACCGCCCGGGGGGCTCGGAAAAGCCCCGGCGGACGGCGGTGCCGGTGCGGACATCAGTCCGTCACCCGGCAGTTCTCCCCCGCGATCTGGGGCTGAGCGGTGGTCGTCGGAGCCGGAACGGTGGTGGTCGGGGGTGCGGGCGGCGCCGGGTTCTCACCATTGGTGCCGGGCGCGGGCGGCTGGGCCACCGCGGGCGGGGCCGCTTCGGTGGGGCTCGGCGCAGCCGGTGCCGGTGCCGGTGCCGGTGCGGGGGTGGTGGTTACCACGCCCGGCTGGGCGGCCGAGGCGTTCTTCTTGCACACCGGCAGCAGTTCCCGGTCGGCCAGGACGGCCATCTGCTCGCGGGCCTTGTCCAGCGTGCCGGGCGGCAGCCCGCGCTCGACCTGGTCGCGGCCGGTCTGCTCCAGATCGCTGACCTTCAGGACTCGGCAGCCCTGCGGCATTGTGGCACCGTTCTCGACGAGACTCAGCTCGCCCTTGGTGGTGACGCAGCCGACGAGGTTCACCTCGTGGATGGAGTAGCCGAGGATCGATCCGGGCAGGCCCTGCATGACCACGACACTGTCGTTGTCCGCACCGACGTAATAGTTGGTCCGGATCATCTTGTATCCGACGGCGAGACCGACCACTACCGCGAGGACGAGGGCGACCGCCAGCAACAGCCAGCGGAGCTTGTGCGACTTCTTCGGCTGCGGCTCGGGCTCGCCCGCGGCGCGCCGCGGGGCGGCGGCCGGTGGGCGCATGGCCGCGGCGCGGCCGGCCGCGGTGTTCGGTGGCGGATTGTTCTCCGCCTCACCGGAGGCGGCGCCCGCGACGATCGGATGGCTCTGCCCGTAGTCGAGATCGATGACATCGGCGACGACGACGGTGACGTTGTCGGGCCCGCCGCTGCGCAGGGCGAGCTCGATGAGCCGATCGGCGCATTCGTCGGTGCTGCCCTCGCGCATGGTGTTCGCGATGGTCTCGTCACTGACGACGTCGGACAGGCCGTCCGAGCACAGCAGGTAGCGGTCCCCGGCCCGGGCCTCGCGCATCACCAGCGTCGGCTCGATCTCGTTGCCCGTGAGCGCGCGCATGATCAGCGACCGCTGCGGATGGGTATGAGCCTGTTCCGCGGTGATCCGGCCTTCGTCGACCAGCGACTGGACGAAGGTGTCGTCGCGGGTGATCTGGGCCAGTTCGCTGTCACGCAGCATGTAGGCACGGGAGTCACCGATGTGGACCATGCCGAGCTTCTTGCCCGCGAACAGGATGGCGGTGAGCGTGGTGCCCATACCGTCGAGTTCGGGTTCTTCCTCGACCTGTTCGGCGATGGCGGCGTTACCGGCGTGGGTGGCCCGGTTCAGTTTGCCGAGGAGATCCTCGCCGGGTTCGTCGTCATCGAGATGAGCCAGGGCGGCGATCATCAGTTGCGACGCCACTTCGCCGGCCGCGTGGCCACCCATGCCGTCGGCTAGGGCGAGCAGGCGGGCGCCGGCGTAGACGGAATCTTCATTGTTGGCGCGGACGAGGCCGCGGTCGCTGCGCGCTGCGTAGCGGAGAACAAGTGTCACGATCGGAGCTCGATCACTGTCTTGCCGACCCGGACAGGAGTGCCGAGCGGAACGCGGACTGCGGTGGTGACTTTGGCCCGATCGAGGTAGGTACCGTTGGTCGAGCCGAGGTCTTCGACATACCAGTCGTCACCGCGTAGGGAGAGCCGGGCATGCCGGGTGGAGGCATAGTCATCGGTGAGCACCAGCGTGGAATCATCCGCACGGCCGATCAGCACCGGTTGGGTACCGAGCGTTATGCGGGTACCGGCGAGAGAACCTTGAGTCACCACAAGATATTTGGCGCCCTTCTGGCCTCGGCGCATGGACGGCAGCACCGCGGAACCACGAGGTCCCCGGGTCTGGAGTCGTTTGCCCGAGGCCGCGTAGATATCACTGCGGAGGGTACGCAGGATTGCCCACACGAACAGCCACAGCAGCAGGAGGAACCCGGCACGGGTCAGCTGCAAGATCAATCCCTGCACGGCGCTCCACCTCCTGTTCGACCGTGTGTCGGTGCTGTAGGCGTGGTGCGACCCACCCCACTGCGGTGCTCGTCTCGGCGGACCGCTGTGCGGTGCCGCGCGTGTGTTGGCACATCATAGGGCCGTCGGACGAGACCGATCACGATTAGGCCGCCCCATTATGCGAGAGGCGCCTCGTGATCCGCACGGCGAGCCTACGGCATCAGACAATACGGATGAGGATCTCGGAGTGCCCGGCACGGATCACATCGCCGTCGGCGAGTTGCCAATCCTGCACGGGGGAGCCGTTCACCAGCGTGCCGTTCGTGGAACCGAGGTCGGAGAGCATCGCCGTCTGGCCGTCCCAGCGCACCTCGATATGCCGCCGCGAGACGCCGGTATCGGGCAGCCGGAAATGCGCGTCCTGGCCGCGGCCGATGATGTTGCTGCCTTCCCGCAGTTGGTAGGTCCGGCCGCTGCCGTCGTCGAGCGCGAGCGTCGCGGAGAAGCCGGGCCCGGCGGCCGGTGCGTATCCGGCCGGTGCGCCGTAGCCGGCCGGCTGGCCGCCCTGCGCCGGGTAGCCCTGGCCCTGTGGCTGACCGTAGGCCTGCTGGTCGTACCCCTGGTCGTAGCCGGGCTGCTGTGCGTAACCCTGCTGGTCGTAGCCCTGGTCGTAGCCGGGTTGCTGTGCGTAACCCTGCTGGTCGTAGCCGGGCTGCTGTGCATAGCCCTGCTGGTCGTAGCCCTGGTCGTAACCCTGCTGGCCCTGGTAGCCCTGGTCGTAGCCGGGCTGCTGTGCATAGCCCTGCTGGTCGTAGCCCTGGTCGTAACCCTGCTGGCCTTGATAGCCCTGGTCGTAGCCGGGCTGCTGTGCGTAACCCTGCTGGTCGTAACCGCCCTGCTGGCCGTACCCCTGGTCGTAGCCGGGCTGCTGGCCGTAGCCCTGCTGATCGTAGGCCGCGCCGCCCTGTTGGTAGTCGTAGCCGTTCTGGTAGTCCTGGCCGCCGTTGTAGGCCGCGCCGGGACCGTAGTCCTCGGGGTACGCGCCGTTCTGCGGCCCGCGTCCCGCGGGTCCGGGAGCGTACCCGCGATTGCGTGGATCGGACTCCGCGTGCTCACGGCTCGGGTCGTAGCCAGAGTTCTGCGTCATGGGGCCAGCTCCTGGTTGCGGGTTAGCGGGTCGTTGTAGCGGTTCCGGGCGGCGAGCCGGGGCGGCTCCACGGCCTGCGTCGGGGTCGACGCGACCGCTCGTCCTGAACATTCCGGTGTGCAGCGTAGGGGATGCCTCGAACGCCACGTGCACTTCGCCATACGTCTGCCAGCCTTGATCACGGATGTAATCCTGCAGATGTTTGGCGAAAGCGCGGGTGGTGAGGTCGTGATCGGCATCCAGTTGCCGGTGGTCCGACGAGTTGATGGTGATCACGTAACTGTTGGGTGCGAGCAGATGACCACCGCCGACATCGCGGACGTTGTCGGTGGCCTCACGCTGCAGCGCTGCCTCGACCTCTTGGGGGACGACGTTCCCGCCGAAGACTCTGGCGAAGACGTCACCGACGGCGCCCTGTAGGCGACGCTCGAAACGCGAGACGATCCCCATTCGGGCCCTCCCTTCGGTGAGTCTCTCCTCATTCTTTACGACGACACGCGAATACGGCGTGTCGCACTACGAGCACGTTCTCTGCATGATATCCACGTTCGGCTATACCTGTAACTACCGGAACCGCGCCGGAGTTCCCTCGAGCCCGGCGATCTGGCCCGGATCCCAGGTCAGTGCCGCTTTCCGCACGGCTGTGACCACGTGATTTCGTCTCCCCGACATCTCCGTGCTAGTGTCTGTCCGTCGCTCGGGCGAGTGGCGGAATGGCAGACGCGCTGGCTTCAGGTGCCAGTGTCCTTCGGGACGTGGGGGTTCAAGTCCCCCTTCGCCCACCGAGAAGAAGCCGTGGATCATCGTATCCACGGCTTCTTCTGTTTTCCGGGTCTGTGCCGGTCGGCCCACTCGTAACCGGCTGGTGTGTCAGTGGTCACTTATCCTTCCCGCTGGCAAGTCGCAGACCTAGAACGTGTTACAGAAATCTGCCGCGATATCCACGGAACCCGTTGACACGCTATCCGAACCTGTTCTAATTCTTGCCATGCGGAGATATGAAGGCCGTCGAGTACTGGTGACAGGCGCGGGTTCGGGAATCGGCCAGGGAGTGGCACTGCGGCTGCTGGACGAAGGTGCCCGGCTCGTTGCCGCGGATATCAACGAACCCGGTCTGGCAGCCACCGTGGACAAGGCCGGCGACGCGGCCGACCGGCTGAGCACTGTGACGGTGAACATCGCCGATATCGATTCCGTGCGCGCGGCGGCCGATACCGCGCTGCGCGACCTGGGCGGGCTGGACGTTCTCGTCAACTGCGCGGGGATCCTGAAACCGGCCCGTACACACGAGATGCCGCTCGACGAGTGGAACCGGGTCATCACGGTGAATCTCACCGGCACCTTCCTGATGACCCAGGCGCTGTTACCGCCGCTGCTGGAATCGGGCCGGGGCGTGGTGATCAATCTGTCGTCGACATCGGCCTTCCAGGCGGCGCCCTATCTGGCCGCGTACGCCGCGTCGAAGGGCGGCGTGGCCTCCTTCACACACGCGATCGGCCTCGAGTACGCGAAGCAGGGGCTGCGGGCGGTCAATATCGTCCCGGCCGGTATCACGAGCGGGATCACCACCGAATCCATCACCGAACAGCCCGAGGATGCGGACTGGACTCTGTTCGCCCGCCTCACCGGATGGCTCAACGGTGGCGCGCTGGGTAATCCGGAGGACATCGCGGGAGTGGTCGCGATGGTGGGTTCCGACGACGGTCGCTACATCACCGGTACGGAGATCCGGGTCGACGGCGGCGCGCTCATGTGACCCGCTGGCGGCATTCCGGGGCCGGAATGATGGTTGCGCCGAGCGCGATCCATCGTTCCGGCCCCCTTTTTTGTGCGCTGCTTCTGTACGTCCCTCGGTGGCTTCCTGCCGACCGCGGAGTCACGGTATATCGAGTCCCGCGCGGGTTGTCCGCTCGGCGCCGGAGAGATGTGAACAGCCTCCCTTCCTCTCGATATGCCTGAATGAGACCAAAGTCACACAAAGACTTTTCGGTTGCGGCGGCGCTGCTGAGGTTTGCCTCACCAGTCGGCACCGGTGACCCAGTTCACGTCCTGGAACCGCCTTGGTTAACTACCGCATGGTGCCCAGGGGGTCCATGTTCGGGGGGTGCGGCGGGTTTGTCCCTATTAAACAAACTCTGGGTATTTTTCGTCGGTATCACCTGTTCGGCAACTGTGTTAACAGCGCGCGAATGCGCTGGTCGCTGCAGGGTCGATCGAGTTAACGACGGTTCGGGCGAACGCCGCGGCGACCCTCGTATCCATTACGCGTAACCATGGTTACGGATATGTCCGTGACCAGTAAAAACCAAATGTACTTGCAAATGAAAGCACCGCTGCAAGGCTGTGGATGCCTGCTGGAAGTTAGCTGATGCGGGTTATCCCCTGGGGTTTCTGGAAGTTTGCCGCACCTCGACGCGTACCTGTGACCTCAGCCGCAACGGGTTGCGTAGGGGTAACGATTGTGTAGAGTCAACGGTAACGCTGGCCGCAGCTAGAGCGGCGACTCGCTGCGGCCAGCGGAATTCAAATGGGGGAATCCACGCAGGTAGTCCTGCTCACGTTGCTGCCACCTCGCAAAACGGGCTTGTGCCCGGTGTGCTCGAGGTTGTCTAACCGTTATCGCATACGAGGCGCGGCTGCTGCCACCGCTTTTGTCTCACCCGTAGGGCGGACTGCGCGGCGGCCGGCGGTGAAGATGTACGCGAGAAACGCTGTTTCGGCGAGTAGCCCGACCGCGATCCTGGCCGGGGTGGGTAGGGCGCTCGGGGTCACGAAGCCCTCCAGAAGCCCTGCTACCAGCAGGGTCGGCACCAAGCCGAGGGCGATTGTCGCGGTGACGCGCCCCTGCCGGGCGACGGCCTCGGCGCGACTGCGCCGACCGGGATCGATGAGAGTCCAGCCGAGTTTCAGTCCCGCGCCGCCCGCGATGAAAATGGCTGTCAGTTCCAGCATTCCGTGCGGCAGCAGGAATCCGAAGAACGAGTCCAGCCGACCGGCCTCGGCCATCAAGCCCGCAGTCACGCCGATATTCAGGGCATTCATGAAAAGTAGGTAGACCACCGGGACGATGAGCACGCCCAGGAACAGGGCAAGTGCCGATACCCAGGCATTGTTGGTCCAGACCAATGCGGCGAAGGCGTCGTTGGAATGCTCGGTGTAATAGGTCTCGAAGGCGCCACCGGGGGCCGTGAGGGCACCGGTATCTCCCTGGAGCCCAAGGGTTTCGCGGGCCGCCGGGTCATGGACGATCCAGGTCGCGAATCCGGTCGCGACACCCAGGAACGCCACCGCGACGCCCAGCCACCAGCCGAGGGCGCGATACACCGCTCCGGGAAACCCGTGGGTGAAGAAACGTACGATCTCGGTCCACGTATTCGGGGCGCTACCGACGATCCGGCCCCGGGCGCGGGCTGTCACGGCGCTCAACCCGGCCACCAGTTCGGGCTCCGGACTGTGAGTCTGCAACCGGGCCAGCTGCTGTGAAGTGCGCCGGTACAACAGCACCAGTTCATCGGCCTCGGCACCGGTGAGCCGGCGTTTGCGCGACAAGATGTCCAGCCTGGTCCACATGTACCGGTGCCGCGCGCTGTACGCGTCCACATCCATGGGCTCGCCTCCCGCTCCCTGTACCGTCGCCGCGCGACCACGACACCGGCGACCGCCGCGGTCGTCCGGCGTGACGAGCACCGTCGCTCATGACTCTGTGCGCCCATGGCGGCCCGGGTCTGCGCGCTACCGACAACGGGCCCGGAAACCGGTCGTCGTGGAAGAATGCTATTCGATATGGCCGAATTCACGACGGGTGAAGCCGTGGCGATCGAGCTGCCGGTCGCCCGCATCCCGACTCGCGCGGCAGCTTTCGTACTCGATCTCATGTTGCAGGCCGCGCTGGGGATCGCCTTGTTCACCGGCGTACTGCTGCTGGTCCACGGCGACGATTCCGATCCCTGGTTCTCCACCCTGACACTGGCTTCGCTGGTCACCGTGCTCGTCGGGTACCCGGTCGCGTTCGAGACGTTGTTGCGCGGCGCTACGCCGGGAAAACTGGCTCTCGGGTTGCGTGTGGTGCGCGCCGACGGCGGCCCGGTCGATTTCCGGCATGCGCTGACCCGCGGCCTCACCGGGGCGATCGTGGATTTCTGGATGCTGGGGCTCTTCGGCGTGATCGCAGTGGTGAGCTCGATGTGTTCACCACACGCGCGCCGGGTGGGCGACGTTCTCGCGGGAACCGTGGTGGTGCATATCCAGCATCGTCTTTCGATACCCGCGCTCGCCGTGCCCCCGGCCTGGCTGGCCGGCTGGTCGGCCGAGCTGGACTTCACTGCCCTTCCCGAGGACCTGGCGTTGGCCGTCCGGCAGTATCTGACCCGGATCGATTCGCTCACCCCGGCCGCCCGATACGAACTGGGGAATGCGCTCGTTGCCGCGGTGTGCGGCCGGTTGGGAGTGGCGCCGCCCGCGGGGTATCCACCCGTGCAGATCCTCGGGAGCGTGATCGCCGAGCGCCAGCGCCGCGCCCTACCGGCGCTTCCCCCGCCGATTCCGTTCGTGATGCCACCGTTACCGGCGATGCCCGGCCCCCGGGCGCCGCTACCACCGCGGTGATGAACGCGAACGCGGTGCGTCGTCACGGACAGCGCAGGGTGTCGGTAACCGCTGTCCCTGCGGCAACTTTCCCGCGATACGCCATCGGACCCGTTGCCGAGAGCCGGCGTCCGGAAGTCAGAGGGCAGCGGACTGTTTGAGTTCCAGATACTCGTCCGCCAGGGCCGCGGGCAGATCCGCTCCGGCGGCCGCGACCACGGCGATACCCCGTCGGCGCAGCGATTCCTGCAGTACCGCCTGCTCGGCGATCCTGGATTCGGCGGCGGCAGCTCGGTACAGACCCGGCAGATCGCCGCGTCCGACCGCCGCGGCCGCCAACTCCGGGTCCGTGACCGAGACGATCAGCACGCGATGGCGTTCGGCCAGTACGGGGAGCACCGGTAGAAGGTTCTCGGTCACCGAGGCACCGTCCAGGCTGGTGAACCAGACGATCAGACTACGTCGGCGAACCCGCTGGATTGCCGCGCGGACCAGGCCCTCGGCATCGGTGTCGAGGAGCGCGGGCGTGATTCCGGCCAGGGCGTGCATGAGCCTGGGCTGGATACCGCGGCCGACACCAGCGCGCACCTCGGCCCGCACCACGCGGTCGTAGGCGAGCAGTCCCACCGTATCGCCCCCGGCCGCGGCCAGGCTGCCCAGCAGGAGGGCGGCCTCGATCGCTGTCTCCAGCCGGGTACCCGCCCCGACCCGGCCCGCACTGATCCGGCCCGTGTCCAGGAGCATGAGCACCTGCCGATTACGTTCGGGGCGCCAGGTGCGGACGAGCACATCGGTCGCGCGCGCGGTGGCCCGCCAGTCGATGGTGCGGACGTCGTCACCCGGTACGTATTCGCGGAAAGAGTCGAATTCGGTTCCCTGGCCGCGTAGATCGGCCAGATTACGGCCCTCCAGATGTTGCAGCCGTTTCACCTTCGCCGCGAGCAGTCGTTCGCTGCGGAACGGGGGAAGAGCCCGCACCCGGGCGGGGACCGCGCGATGGAACTGGTGTCCGGCCAGACCCAGCGGACCGAACAGCCGCAGGGTCACCGGGCCCGCCGCGCGATCGCCGCGGTAGGCGGGAGTGAGGATCGTGTGCAACCGGATCCGGCCGGACACCGGAACGATGATGCGGTGTTCGCGACCGGTGGCCTGGGCGCTGGCGGGCCAATCGTCCCAGAGCAGGCCCCGCAGCACCCGCGGCCCGGTATTGGTCACCGTCAGCTCCACCTCGGTGGCCGCACCGAGGCGCAGCACCGACAGTTCCGGACGGTGCAATGCCACATCGTCTGCGCGGGCGGCCAGCAGTCGATCGGTGACAGCGAGAACGAGGACCAGCGCGGTGGCCGCCAGGACGCCGAACCACGACGGGATCAGCAGCATCACCACGGTGGCCGCCGCGGCCGCGACAGCGACCAGACGGCCGGTGACGATCACGGCCTACACCGGGACCGGGATCGAGACCAACAACGATGCCATGACCTGTTCCGCGGTCACCCCGTCCAATTCTGCCTCGGGACGGAGCTGCAGCCGGTGCCGAAGGGCCGCCACAGCAACAGTTTTCACATCGTCGGGTGTGACGAAAACCCGCCCGTTCAACCAGGCCAGGGCGCGGGAAGCGGACATGAGCGCGGTAGCGCCACGGGTTGACGCACCGTGCTGGACGGCCGCCATGGTCCGGGTGGCGCGGCACAGATCGACAATGTAGGCCAGTACCTCCGGGCGGATGGTGATCCCGGAGACGGCGGCCCGGGCCGCCGCGATATGCGCGGGACCGGCGACCGGTCGCAGACCCGCCGCGGCGAGGTCACGCGGGTCGAACCCCTCGGCATGCCGCTGCAGTACCCGGAACTCGTCGTCCCGGTCGGGGAGATGGATATCGACCTTGAACAGGAAGCGGTCGAGCTGTGCCTCGGGCAGTGGATAGGTGCCCTCCTGTTCGATCGGGTTCTGGGTGGCGACCACGACGAACGGGTCGGGCAGGGGGCGGGGGCGGCCGTCGACCGAAACCTGGCGCTCCTCCATGGATTCCAGCAGTGCCGCCTGGGTTTTCGGCGGGGTGCGGTTGATTTCGTCGGCCAGCAGCAGGTTGGTGAACACCGGCCCGTCGCGGAAGGTGAACTCGGCCGAATGCGGATCGTAGATCTGCGATCCGGTGACATCGGCCGGCATCAGGTCCGGGGTGAACTGCACCCGGCTGTGCCGCAGATCCAGTGCGGTGGCCAGGGCTCGGACGAGGAGCGTTTTCGCGACACCCGGAACCCCTTCCAGCAGGACATGGCCGTGGCACAGCAGGGCCAACACGAGATACATGACGGCGTCGTCGTTACCCACCACCGCCTTGCCGATTTCGCCGCGTAACGCCGCGAACGCGGCGGCGGCCTCGGCCGAGGTGAGAGCGGCGGAGCCTTCCGTGTCTGCCTTACCGGTGTCAATGCTGGTCATCCGACCTCCGCTTCGATCCATTCGAGTTGCGCGGCAACTAGTTCCAGAGTTGACGCATCCGGTACCGGCCCGTAGAGCGCCGCGCCGATCATCCCCGGGTCCGCCCCGACACGGTTGGCGACCACGGTGGCCAACTCGTCCGGGGCGATTCCGGTACCGAGCACGCGCCGCAGTCTGCGCACGGTCGCGGCGCGCAGCACACCCGCGATATGCGCGTGATCGCCGGAGCGGCGGTAGAGGCCGGCCTGCCCGGACAGCAGTTCATCGGCCGCGACTTCCACCGGCCGGGGCTCGCCGACCACGGTGCCCCGGCGGCGTGCCCGCCACCACACCAGCAGCGCCCCGGCGATCAGGAACTGCAGCCCGCCGAAGGCGAGCCGGTCCGGGGTGCGGTCGAAGAAAGAATCGCCGCCGGTGGGACGGGGTAGATCGGTGTCGTAATCACCGTCGGGCGGTGGATTCATCGGAGGCGGGTCGATCGGCGGCGCGTCCGGCGGGCGTGGCGCGCCGGGGCCGGAGCAGCCCTGCAGGACCGCGTACAGCACCAGCAGGATCAGGGCCAGCCCGGCGACTCCACCCCAGAATCGGGGGTCGCGCAGGATCGCGGGCCATTCCGGGGCCCCGCGCCGGGGCCGCGATCGGCGTCGGCCGGATTCGATATCCACCGGTTCGGGTGGCGGCGGCGGTGCCGCGGCGGAGAACCGGTCGGCCTGGGTCAGGCGGCGGTATTCGTCCTCGCTCGCGCGGCGGCCGCCGTAGACGACCTCGTCGAAAGCCTGGGCGGCAGCGAATAGATCGCCCGAATGTTCGGGGGTAAGGCGCGCCGCGGCCTCGTGCGAGGTCTCCCGAGCTGTCCGCGAGCGGCGTACTTCGAGCAGTTCGCGTTGTTCCATGCCCCGCAGTAACGCGCGGAAACGTTCGCGCAGGGCCGTATCGAAATCACCGCGCGCGGCGGCGCGTTCGGCCGCGCTGCCGTGTATCGCCGCGGCATCGAGTCCGGGTGGTTCCGGGACGGTCCGATCGGGATCGGTCACCGGCGACCTTCGGTGAGTATGGGAATCCGGATATCGGCACCTTCCCGGCGGCAGCGCAGATCCAGGTAACTCACGACCCGGGCGGCACACTCCACGATCTCGGCGAAAGCGGCCGACAGGAGTCCGGCGGCGGTGACCAGTACCAGGAACGCCCACCGATGGGTGCCGGAGATATCACCGACGAACAGTACGAGGCCCAGCAGCGGTGCCAGGAGCACCGCGAACAGTAGGTGCCGGCATATCCAGACACCGGCTCGCCGCATACGCAGATTCCCGGTCAGCAGGCCCGAGCGAGCAAGGGCCGCCGCGGCACCGGCACCCTCGGCGAACAGCACCGGGACGGCCACGAGATGACGCGCGCGCAACCAGGCGAGCCAGAGCAGACAGCACGGAAAGGCGATCAGGAACCACAACAGACCGCCGAGGAAGGAGAGGGGGAAGAGCAATCCGCTGATGCCCAGCACCGCGACACCGATCGCGGTGAACTGCAGCTGAGTGAGCAGCAGCGGACCCAGCCGCGTGCCGGTCCGGCGCAGCCCCTCCCGTAGGCCGATCGGCATCCGGCCGGCCCGGGCCGACTCGACCGCGACCGTGACACCGCGCAGGCCGAACCGGACGAACCAGGCCGCGGTGAGCGTCGCGAACAGTGCGGCGAGGGCGGTTCCGGCATCCGAACCGTCGGTGAGGTGGGAGACCAGCCCGATCGTGGCGACGACCAGCAGTTCGCCGCCCACCAGTAGGATCGCGGCCCATCCGGACAATATCCCGATATCGGCCTGCAGCAGAGCGAACGGCGCGTCGAGCAGTTCCCGGAAACTCAGCGGGCGGATCGGAACCGTCGCTGTCTGGGGTCGTTCTTCCGGATGTCTTCCCGCCCCGACGGAACCGGCCGGATCAGCGGCAGGCTGCACGCGGCCGAGTCTAATGGGCGCGGCGGGGGAAACCCATCCGGAGCCCGGCCACGCCCGGCGCTGCGAGCCGGCCGATGCCGGGGACCGCGCGAAACGGCCGGATCGGGCCGGGCGGGCTCAGCTTCCCGGGGGCAGCTCGCGGCGTGGGGAACCCGTTCGGGTGCCGCCCGCGGGCAGCGCGGCCGTTGTCGCCGGTTCCAGACGGGTCGTGGCCGAGACGATGGCGTCGGAATCGAGGGTGATATCGGCGGCCACCGTGTCGTCGCGGCGGGTGGGTGTCTCCTGCGCCGGACGGGAGCCGTCGACGTTGTCCACTGTGACCTTTCGTGCCCGGCGCAGCGTGAAGGTGATCTCTTCGGCTTCGGTGAGCACATGGCGGGCGGTGCGCAGCGGTTGGCTCGCGGTATCGATGGCGTTGTCGATGGCCGAACTGACGAACCCCGGGACGAGCGGCCGGATCCAGCGGGCGGCGGTATCGGTGAACGGCACGGTGCCGATGAAGGGAAGCTCCAGACCGGCCGGCTCCCGGACCGCGACCTCCTTGCCCAGGGGTACCGGCAGATCCGGTTTCCCCGTCCCCGGCGGCAGCGCGATGTTCCCGGCCGGTGACAGCAGGTCGGAAACGGAATCGCGTTCGGTGACCCCGATCTCCAGCCCACCGAGCGCGGCGATGACCCGGGTGCGCTGCCGCTCCCGATCGATGGTGGTGTCGGCTTCTGCCGCGAGTTCGGCCGCGGCGAGTCGCTGTTCGGCCCGGACGGCCGCGGTATCGGCCCGGATCGCGGCCTCTTTCTCGGCGATCGCCGCGTCGGCGGCACGTTCGGCACGGTCACGGACGGCCTCGGCGGCCCGGCGCCGCTCCTGTGCGGTCTCACCGCGCCACCAGCGCAGAATCAGCGGCAGCAGCGCCAGCAGTGCGAAGACCGCCCAGGTGAGCAGCCGCAGCACCAGGGCGTCCCAGTGGCCGGTGGTGTAGTCGTGCACCGCCGACCACCGCGCTCCGAATCCGCGATCACCGTCGGCGACCGCAGTACGCGCTTTGTCCAGAGCCAGCCGGGCGTCGGTTACCCGCTGATCGAGCGGTGCGACGCGCGCCTGCGCGGCACCGAGCGCGGTGCGGGCGTCGTCGAGCATTTCGTTCGCTGTCTGGGCCTCCGGTCCGCGGCCGGGCACTCCGGTGATCTTGGTCTGCGGGCACTGCGCGGACGGATTGAACTCACACCGGGCGATGATCAGCGCGGTGTCGATATCCGTGGCGGCCGCCGCGATGGTCCCGTCCAGGGCGGCGCGGTCGGCGACGGCGTGGTCGAGTTCGTCCTGGGCGGTGCGAACCGCCGGGGTCGTGTCGACCGCGGCTGCTGCCCGGTCGTCCAGTATCCGGTCCACAGTGCCGCCGAACAGTACGGTCATCGCCATTTCCGCCAGCACTACGCCGGCCAGGACGGCGATACCGACCCGGGTGGCGACGGCCGGGACATTGCGGGTTCCGGCGGGCAGATCGGGACGGGCGGTGGGCTGGGCCGCGGCCAGGGCCCGGCCGAGCAGGCAGGCGAGAACTCCCGCTGTGAGACCGATCGATGCGGCCGCGAGCGCGGGTTGGTCGGCGGCACCCATGGCAGTGGCGGTGACCGCGCCCGTGACGAGTGCGAACAGCGCCACACCGGCGCCGGTGATCGTGTATCCGGTCCGCTCGTATCCATCGGCGGTTTCGGCGGGCTGTCCGCCGCCGAGCCGGATGAAGATGCCGGTGACGCTCATAGGGCCCATATCCTCTGCAGCTGTCATCGGCACTCCTTTGGAGCAGGTACATGCGGTCCGCGGAGGCCGCAGCGAAGGCGGAGGTATCGCATCATCGATTCGTTGTCTCAGCGTGACAGGCCACACGCCTGTCGATCGACCCTTGACGAGTGGGTGTGGGGATCTTCACAAGGGGCGCCGATCAGCATTCCACGACCGCCGCGCGCCCGGGTCCCGGAGTGGTGGGTGACTGCATCGAAACCTCCGCTGCCGCAACGGGAACGGTGCGCGATCGGGCCACGGAAATGTGTCGTATACCACTCGATACGAGGTTTGCTGATCATGTGCTGTGGGCGCTGAACTCAAAAACAGTCCGGACGGTCGGATCATGTTCTGCGCTTGTCACGACGCTGTCACGAACATCTCATCGGGGCGCGCAACAGTTAGCCGCAGGCTGATGGGTTTGCCTCCCGGTACGCCCGGGAATTCCTCTTCGATGCAGGTGAGCGTGGGTTCGGCGGATGCGACGTGGCATCGGGAAGGGGCCGGAATCGATGGATCGCCGCTGCTCGGAGGGGCGATCCCGGGATCGATTCGCCCCCGGAAGCTGCTTTACACTAGAAAACGCGCATATGTGGAGGAACGAATGAAGAAGCCCAGCTAGATCCGATTATTAGGGCAACCTTGGTTGGTTGGTCCCCGGACCTGGCTTATCGTTTGCTCTTACGCCGCACATACCGATGTCCGGCCTAGGGCATGCTCGGGTGACCACCGATCAGGCCAGCCTAGCGGGCGAAATCCCGCTCCCGGGTTCCGAACGCGTAAGCGTTTCGTTACCGGCGGGTACCTGTGCACAGCGACAGGTGGAAAAACTTCAGACGTGACTGCACGCCGAACACCATCAGCGCGGCTGGTGTCGGCCAACGTACGAACGCAGTCCAAGCAGGGAGCGTTCGACAGTACCGGCGTTCGACAGGGCGTACTCACCACAGGCCGCACCACGTCGAGGTCGACTTTTTCGAAGGCAGAGGCATGACGCAACTACCTGGCCACAGGTCCCCCGGACCCATCGGGCTCTACGACCCGGCGAACGAACACGACGCCTGCGGTGTCGCGTTCGTCGGTGATATGCACGGCCGCCGCAGCCGTGACATCGTCGACAAGGCTATTACGGCCCTGTTGAATCTGGAGCACCGCGGTGCCGCGGGCGCCGAGCCGAACTCCGGTGACGGCGCGGGCATCCTCATCCAGGTACCCGACCGGTTCTTCCGGGCAGTGGTCGACTTCGACCTGCCCACGGAGGGCTCCTACGCCACCGGTATCGCCTTCCTGCCCCAGGCCCGTCGGGAAGCCGCGCGCGCCTGCTACGGCGTCGAGAAGATCGTCAAGGAAGAGGGCCTGACCGTCCTCGGCTGGCGCGAGGTCCCGATCGACGAATCGTCGCTCGGCGCGCTGTCGCGTGATGCCATGCCGCTGTTCCGGCAGGTCTTCATCGCCTCGCCCGCCGACGCCACCGAACAGCTCTCCGGGATGGATCTGGAGCGCCGCGCCTACGTCGTGCGCAAGCGGATCGAGCACGAACTCGGCCGCTCCGGTGCGGGCGAGGGCGCGACCGGTAGGGAGTCGGTCTACTTCCCGAGCCTGTCCGGTCAGACCTTCGTCTACAAGGGCATGTTCACCACCCCGCAGCTGCGGGCCTTCTACCTGGACCTGCAGGACGACCGGGTGGAGAGCGCCCTGGGCATTGTGCACTCCCGGTTCTCCACCAACACCTTCCCGTCCTGGCCGCTGGCCCACCCGTTCCGTCGGGTCGCGCACAACGGTGAGATCAACACCGTCGCCGGCAACGAGAACTGGATGCGAGCGCGCGAGGCGCTGCTGCGGTCGGACATCTTCGGCAAGGATTCAGCCGGAAAGAACCGGCTGGAGAAGATCTTCCCGGTCTGTACCCCCGGGGCCAGCGATACCGCACGTTTCGACGAGGTCCTGGAACTGCTGCACCTCGGCGGCCGCTCGCTGCCGCACGCGGTGCTGATGATGATTCCCGAGGCCTGGGAACGCAACGAGAACATGGACGCCGAACGCCGCGCGTTCTACGAGTACCACTCGATGCTGATGGAGCCGTGGGACGGCCCCGCATCGGTGTGCTTCACCGACGGCACCGTCATCGGCGCCGTCCTGGACCGCAACGGCCTGCGCCCCAGCCGGGTGTGGATCACCGACGACGGCCTGGTGGTCATGGCCTCCGAGGTGGGTGTCCTCGATATCGACCAGTCGAAGGTCGTCCGCAAGGTCCGCCTGCAGCCCGGCCGTATGTTCCTGGTGGACACCGCCCAGGGCCGCATCGTCGGCGACGAAGAGATCAAGTCCCAGCTCGCCGCCGAACACCCCTACCGGGAATGGCTCGACGAGGGCATCAAGCATCTCTCCGACCTTCCGGACCGCCCGCATATCCACATGTCGCACGACCGGGTGCTGATCCGGCAGCAGATCTTCGGGTACAGCCTGGAAGAACTGAACCTGCTGATCTCGCCGATGGCCAAGACCGGGGCGGAAGCGCTGGGTTCGATGGGCACCGATACCCCCATCGCGGTGCTGTCGTCGCGGCCACGTTTGCTCTTCGACTACTTCTCCCAGCAGTTCGCGCAGGTCACCAACCCGCCGCTGGACGCCATCCGGGAAGAGGTCGTCACCAGCCTGCGCCGCCATATCGGCCCGGAATCCGATCTGCTGCATCCCAGCCCGGAGTCCTGTCGCCAGATCGTCATTCAGCAGCCGATCATCGACAACGACGAACTGGCGAAGCTGGTCCATATCAACGACGACGGCAGCCAGCCCGGACTGCGGTCGGTGGTCGTCCGCGGCCTGTACGAGGTCGCGGCCGGCGGCGAGGGCCTGCGCCGCGCCCTGAACGCGATCAACACCCAGGTCTCGGCGGCCATCGACGGCGGCGCCCGGATCATCGTGCTCTCCGACCGCGAATCCAACGAGAAGCTCGCGCCGATCCCGTCGCTGCTGCTCACGGCGTCGGTGCATCATCACCTGGTCCGGGAACGCACCCGCACCATGGTCGGCCTGGTGGTCGAGGCCGGTGACGCCCGCGAGGTGCACCATATGGCCACCCTGGTCGGTTTCGGTGCCGCGGCCATCAACCCGTACATGGCCTTCGAATCGATCGAGGACATGCTCGACCGGGGCGCTCTGGAGGTTCCCGGCAGCACCGGCGACGTGGCCGCCGATTACCGCAAGGCCGTCGCGAACTACAACAAGGCCGCCAGCAAGGGTGTGCTGAAGGTGATGTCCAAGATGGGCATCTCCACCGTCGCCTCCTACAACGGTGCGCAGCTGTTCCAGGTGATCGGCCTGTCACAGGAACTGGTGGACGAGTACTTCACCGGCTTGCGCTCGCACCTGGACGGTATCGGGCTGGACGAGATCGCCGCCGATGTGGCGACCCGGCACGCGGTCGCGTTCCTGGAGAACCGCAACGAGCGCGCGCATCGCGAGCTCGAGGTGGGCGGTGAGTACCAGTGGCGGCGCGAGGGCGAATACCACCTGTTCAACCCGGACACCGTCTTCAAACTGCAGCACGCCACTCGCAGCGGGCAGTACTCGATCTTCAAGGAGTACACCAAGCTGGTCGACGACCAGTCCGAGCGGCTGGCCGCACTGCGTGGTCTGTTCAAGTTCAAGAAGGGCGCCCGCTCCCCGATTCCGATCGAGGAGGTCGAACCCGCCAGCGAGATCGTGAAGCGTTTCTCGACCGGCGCCATGAGCTACGGCTCCATCTCGGCCGAAGCCCACGAAACCCTGGCCATCGCGATGAACCGGCTCGGAGGCCGCTCCAACTCCGGTGAGGGCGGCGAATCGCCGGCCCGGTTCGAACCGGAGGAGAACGGTGACTGGCGTCGTAGCGCGATCAAGCAGGTGGCCTCGGGCCGCTTCGGCGTGACTGCGCACTACCTGACCAACTGCACCGATATCCAGATCAAGATGGCCCAGGGTGCCAAGCCCGGTGAGGGCGGCCAACTGCCCGCGCACAAGGTTTATCCGTGGGTCGCCGAGGTCCGGCACTCCACCCCGGGTGTCGGCCTGATCTCGCCGCCGCCGCATCACGACATCTACTCCATCGAGGACCTGGCGCAGCTCATCCACGACCTGAAGAACGCGAATCCGCAGGCGCGGATCCACGTGAAACTGGTCGCCGAGCCCGGTGTCGGCACCGTCGCGGCGGGTGTGTCCAAGGCGCACGCTGATGTGGTGCTGATCTCCGGCCACGACGGTGGTACCGGTGCTTCCCCGTTGACCTCGCTCAAGCACGCCGGTGGTCCGTGGGAGCTCGGCCTGGCCGAGACCCAGCAGACCCTGCTGCTCAACGGTCTGCGCGACCGGATCGTGGTGCAGGTCGACGGCCAGATGAAGACCGGCCGTGACGTGATGATCGCGGCCCTGCTGGGCGCCGAGGAGTACGGTTTCGCGACCGCGCCGCTGGTGGTCTCGGGCTGCATCATGATGCGGGTCTGCCATCTCGACACCTGCCCGGTCGGCGTGGCCACCCAGAATCCGGTGCTGCGGGAACGCTTCACCGGTAAGGCCGAGTTCGTCGTGAATTTCTTCACCTACATCGCCGAGGAAGTCCGGGAACTGCTGGCGGAGCTGGGTTTCCGCACGCTCGACGAGGCCATCGGCCGGGTCGATCTGCTCGACACCGCCAAGGCCAAGCGGCACTGGAAGGCGAGCAAACTGGATCTGTCGCCCATCCTCGACGATGTCGAGACGGCGTTCATGTTCCAGGACCGCCGCCGGACCAAGGAGCAGGACCACGGCCTGGACAAGGCGCTGGACAACGAGCTCATCGCGCAGAGCCGCGATGCGCTCGAATTCGGCAAACCGGTCCGGATCGATACCAAGATCACGAACGTGAACCGCACGGTCGGCACCATGCTCGGCCACGAGGTCACCAAGCTCTACGGCGGCGCGGGCCTGCCCGACGACACCATCGACATCACCCTCACCGGGTCGGCCGGTAACAGCTTCGGCGCGTTCGTCCCGGCCGGTATCACCCTGCGGGTGCAGGGTGACGCGAACGACTATGTCGGCAAGGGCCTTTCGGGCGGCCACCTGGTGGTCCGCCCGGCGCCCAACGCTCCCGCGGAATTCCGGGCCGAAGAGAACATCATCGCGGGCAACGTGATCCTGTTCGGCGCGACCAGCGGCCAGGCTTTCATCGGCGGTGTGGTCGGCGAACGGTTCGCGGTCCGCAACTCCGGTGCGACCGCGGTGGTCGAAGGCGTCGGTGACCACGCCTGTGAGTACATGACCGGCGGGCGGGTCGTCATCTTGGGCGATACCGGTCGTAACTTCGGCGCCGGTATGTCCGGTGGTCTGGCATTCGTCTACGACCCCGACGGTACTTTCGCGGGCCGGCTCAACCCGGAACAGACCGAGGCCGTCGAAGAGCTGTCAGGTGACGATTTCACCTGGCTGCGCGACATCATCGGCCAGCACCGCGACCGGACCGGTTCGGCGGTGGCCGAACGGATCCTGGGCGACTGGTCGCAGCAGGTCAACCACTTTGTAAAGGTCATGCCGCGCGAGTACAAGAAGGTGTTGCTCGCCATCTCCGAGGCCGAGAAGAGCGGTAAAGATGTCGATGAGGCGATCATGGAGGCCGCTCGTGGCTAGTAAGAACATTCCGCAGGTGGCGTCGATGAGGCGCTGTGACTATTCGAGGCCGCTCGTGGCTAGTAAGAACATTCGGCAGGTGGCGTCGATGAGGCGCTGTGACTATTCGAGGCCGCTCGTGGCTAGTAAGAACATTCCGCAGGTGGCGTCGATGGGGCGCTGTGACTATTCGGGGGCCGCTCGTGGGTGACACCCAAGGATTTCTGAAGCACACGTCCCGGGAGCTGCCCGAACGTCGTCCCGTGCCGTTGCGGCTGATGGACTGGAAAGAGGTCTATCAGGAGGGATTCCCGCACCAGACCCTGCAGCGGCAGGCCAGCCGCTGTATGGACTGCGGCATTCCGTTCTGCCACAACGGCTGTCCGCTGGGGAATCTGATTCCCGAATGGAACGACCTGGTCTACAAGGACCGCTGGCGTGAAGGTATCGACCGGCTGCACGCGACCAACAACTTCCCGGAGTTCACCGGGCGGCTGTGCCCGGCGCCGTGTGAGGCATCCTGCGTGCTCGGGATCAACCAGGATCCGGTCACCATCAAGCAGGTCGAGGTCGAGATCATCGAGAACGCCTTCGACGAGGGCTGGGTCACGCCGGTGTATCCGACCAGGCTCACCGGTAAGAAGGTCGCGGTCGTGGGATCCGGTCCCGCCGGCCTGGCCGCCGCGCAGCAGCTCACCCGGGCCGGTCACACCGTCACCGTTTTCGAGCGGGCCGACCGGATCGGCGGTCTGATGCGGTACGGGATCCCGGAATTCAAGATGGAGAAGCGCTTCATCGATCGCCGACTGGCGCAGATGGAGGCCGAGGGCACCGTCTTCAAGGCCGGTGTGAACGTCGGTGTCGACATCACCGCCGATGAACTGCGCGAGCGGTTCGACGCGGTGGTCCTCGCCGGTGGCGCCACCCAGGCCCGCGACCTGCCCATTCCGGGTCGCGAGCTCGACGGTATCCATCAGGCCATGGAGTTCCTGCCCTGGGCCAACCGGGTGCAGCACGGCGACGCGGTCACCGACGACAACGGGCTGCCGCCGATCCACGCGCACGGGAAGAAGGTCGTCATCATCGGCGGCGGCGACACCGGTGCGGACTGCCTGGGTACCTCGCATCGGCAGGGTGCGGCCAGTGTGCACCAGTTCGAGATCATGCCGCGCCCACCGGAGGAGCGGGCCGGCTCCACCCCGTGGCCGACCTACCCGCTGATGTACCGGGTGTCCTCGGCGCACGAAGAGGGTGGCGAGCGGGTGTTCTCGGTGAACACCGAGCGTTTTGTCGGCGCGGACGGCAAGGTCACCGGGCTCGACGCGCACGAGGTCAAGATGGTCAGCGGCCGGTTCGAGAAGGTCGAGGGCACCGAATTCACCCTGGAGGCGGATCTGGTGCTGCTGGCCATGGGCTTCGTCGGTCCGGACAAGCCGGGTCTGCTGACCGATCTCGGCGTCGGCTACGACCAGCGCGGCAATGTGCAGCGGGACAAGAACTGGGCCACCAATATCCCCGGTGTCTTCGTCGCCGGTGATATGGGTCGCGGCCAGTCGCTGATCGTCTGGGCGATCGCCGAAGGGCGCGCCGCCGCCTCGGCGGTGGACAAGTATCTGGAGGGTGAGACCGCGCTGCCCGCGCCGATCCCGCCGACCGCTGTCGCCCAGCGCTGATTCCGGAACGGCGGGGACGAACCGCTGAACCGGAAGCGATACGGCACAATCGAATACGTTTCGGTGCGGTGTTCTCGGAAGATTTCCGGGAACACCGCACCGTTTCTGTTCGAGGACCCGGGAAATCGCTGCTCCTGCCCACTCGGGGGAATTGCGCCGTCTCATATCCGCCGCGTCGAAACCAGGTCCGGGCTGGCGATACCAAGATCGTCGCTCTATTGTTATTTCCGGTGTGTCCCGGTACGAGATCGTGATCCGATCGTGTAATTGTGACGCGTGGTTGTTGTTCACCTGTTACACGCATCGGTGTCATCGGCCGGGTTCAGCATCTTGGCGATGACTCACACGGGAGCGTCCCCATCAGGGGCCAGGGTTGACTGGAGCAGAATGCAGTTCAAAAGGGTTGCCGCGGCGCTGGGCGCCTGCGCGGTGGTTGCGTCGGGATTGGCTTTCGGAGGATCGGCGGCCTCCGCCGATCCCGGATGCCCGAGTCTGTATGTGGTGGCAATTCCGGGGACCTGGGAAACCGGCCACGACAAACGTCCCACCCCGGGCATGCTCGCCAGGGTGACCAACGGCCTACCGTCGTCGGCCGAGGTCGATTACGTCACGTATGCGGCCACTGCGTTCCCGTGGGAAGGCGATATCTACGCCGACTCCAAGAACGAGGCCGTATCCAACGCTCGTGGCATGATCACGAATATGGCCGAGCGTTGCGGCGCCACCAAAGTCGCGATCGTGGGTTACAGCCAGGGCGCCGACGCCGCCGGTGACCTCGCCGCCGAGATCGGAACCGGTCTGGGCCCGATCCGGCCGGAACGTATCGCGGGCGTCGGCCTCATCTCCGATCCGCGTCGTGCCCCCGGTGATATCCAGGTCGGCCCGCCCGCGCCGGGCGCCGGAGCCGGCGGCCCCCGGGTCGGCGGATTCGGCTGGGTCAGTGACCGTACCCGCACAGTGTGCATCCCCGACGACCTCTACTGCTCCACCGCGGCGACCGATTTCATCACCCGCTTCGCGGGCTTCCTCGCGCAGAGCTCCGATGCCAACCCTGCCAATATCTGGCGCTACCAGATGGAAGTCGGTGCCATCGTCAGCGATCTGATGGCCAACGGTGGTCTGCCGACGCTGCAGGCCCAGCTGACCGAGGGCGCCAACGAGAAGCGGGTCAAGGACCTCGATACCTTCTACAAGTCCGAATCGCATGTCTCCTACGGCAGCTACAAGGTCGGCGGTGGCCAGACCGCGCTGTCGTGGATGCACAACTGGATCGCCGGAATGGCCTGATCAGCCGGAGATATTGCGCGGGAGCAATTCCCAGACGTGGCCGTTCTCGTTCACGGTCGCCGCGGTGCGGCGACCGGTACGGGAGAACAGGATCCGGGTGATCGAGCAGTAATCGATCGGGAAGGTCAGCGGCCGGGCCAGGCCCAGAATGTCCTGCAGGGTCACATTGACTACGCCGCCGTGCGCGAAGGCCACCACGGTATCGGCCGCCGCCGTGGTGGACGCGATTTCGGTGATCGCGTCGTGCACCCGGTGCCGGAAGGCATCGGCATCGATCTGCAACGGCAGATGGCCGGCCTTGATCCGGTCGTAGGCGTCGGTGAATTCCACCTTCGCGTCCTCGATCGGAATATACGAAGGTAGTTCCCGGTCGTATTCGGCCAGATCATCCATGATGTCCACGTTCAGGCCCAGTTTCGCGGCGGTCGGTGCGGCGGTTTCCCGGGCTCGGCGTTGCGGGCTGCTGATGACCCGGACGATGCGATGGGGTTCCAGAGCGGCGGGTACCCGTTCGGCCTGTTCCGCCCCGATCGGCGCCAGGCCGGGGTCGGCGGCCTGCCCCGCATTGTCGACCCGGAGCGGTTGGCCATGGCGAACGAGTATCAATTGCACGGGTCCACTCTGCCGCATCGATCCGGCAGGTGGACAGTCGAGGTCACGGCGCCGAACTCGAGCGGGAAGTCCGGTCGGGAAAGAAAAGGGCCCGGTTCGCCGTCTTCGCGGCGAACCGGGCCCTTCTGCGTGCCGGTCGGGACTTACTGCCCGGGGTACGGCGGCTGACCGCCCTGTGGCGGGTTGGGGTAGTTCGGGTCCGAGGGATAGCCACCCTGCTGGGGGTAGCCGCCTTGCTGGGGGTAGCCACCCTGCTGCGGGTAACCGCCCTGCTGCGGGTAACCGCCCTGCTGCGGGTAACCGCCTTGCTGGGGGTAGCCACCCTGCTGCGGGTAACCGCCCTGCTGCGGGTAACCACCCTGTGGTGGCTGGCCTGGCTGCGGGAACTGGCCCGATGAATTGTTGCCGCTCTTCTTGCGGGCGAGCAGGACGATCGCGACGATGACGACCACCACGAGCACACAGCAGATAATGCCGAACAGGCCGAAGCCGCCGCCGCCCTTGCCCTTGCTCTTCTTCCGGGCGACCAGATCCACTGTCGAAGCCAGCGTATCGGTATTCGCCCAGGCCGAATAGTCCACCTGTCCGGCGTGGGTGAGCAAGTCCACGTAACTCAATTCGAACCCCGTTCCAAGAGTGTTGGCCCCTCCTCCCGGGACCGAAGTGCCTACACCGTACTTCCCCGGGCAGTGGCTGGGAAACCTTCGAGACGACAGATCGGATCGCCGCGGTGGGCGCGGACCGGCTGATCATCGCGGCCGGATCAGTGGGAACGGCTGGGTCTCCCGCAGCGCGCGTCCGGTCAGCAGCATGATCACCCGATCCACACCGAGACCGAGCCCGCCGGTGGGCGGCATCGCGTGTTCCAGCGCGCACAAGAACTCCTCGTCGAGTTCCATCGCCACCTGACCTCCGCCGGCCGCGATCCGCGACTGGGCCGCGAGCCGCCGCCGCTGCTCCACCGGGTCGGTGAGTTCGCTGGACCCGGACGCCAATTCGATTCCCCACGCCACCAGATCCCAGCGTTCGGCCAGCGTCGGGTCCCGGCGATCCGGCCGGGAGAGCGGTGAGACCGAGTTGGGAAAGTCGGTGTAGAAGGTCGGCTCCAGGGTGGTCTCGACCACCAGCCGCCGGTAGAGGGCGTACGCGGTACGCCCCTCGTCCCAGCCGGGCTGGTGGACGATATCGGTCTTCTCACACAGTTCCCGTAGTTCGGGAAGCGGGGTCCGCGGGGTGATCTCCGATCCGATCTCCGCCGACAGCGCTCGGTACATCGACCGCACCCGCCATTCCCCGGAGATATCCGCCGCCGCCAGCGAACCGTCCGGGGTCGGGCGCATGGCGATCATCGAATCATTGGCGGCGAGCGCCGCCTGCTGGACCAGCTGCCGGCAGAGGGTCATCATGCGCCGGTGATCGCTGTGCGCCTCGTATGCCTCCAGCAGCGTGAATTCGGGCAGCTGATACGTGCCGGCGCGGATATTGCGGAAACCCGGGCCCAGCTCGAAGAGTTTCTCGACACCGCCGACACACAGTCGTTTCAGCGCCGGTTCGGGCGCGACGCGCAGATGTAGATCGGTGCTGTCGGCATCGATATGGGTGCGCAGGCTGCGGGTGGCGGTGCCGCCCGGCCCCTGCTGGAGTACCGGCGTCGTGACCTCCAGGAAACCGTAATCGTGCAGGGCATCCCGTAGGGCACGCACTACCGCGCTGCGCCGGGCCAGCAGTTCGCGCGCGTCCCGGTCGATCATCAGGTCGAGATAACCGCGCCGCATCCGGACCTCCGGATCATGGAGGCCGCGCCATTTGTCGGGCAGCGGATGCAGGCATTTGCCGAGCATCCGCCAATCCGCCACCAGTAGTGACAGTTCGCCGCGCCGGCTGTAGCCCAGCTGACCGCTGACCGATATCAAGTCGCCCAGGTCGGCGAGTTCGCCGAATTCGTCGAGGCGCTGCCGGCCGAGCCGGTCGCGGTCGAGCAGCAGCTGGATATCGCTGGTCCAGTCCCGGACCTGCGCGAAGATCACGCCACCGTAGTCGCGGCGGCGCAACAGCCGGCCGGAAACCCGGACAGTGGTACCGCGCGGGGCGCGCCGGGCCGCGGCCACGGTGTGGGTCGGTGGGAACGGCAGCGGGTAGGGGTCGATATTCGAGGCGGCGAGCCGGTCCAGTTTCCCGGTCCGCACGCGGACCTGTTCGGGGCGGTGCTCGGGTTCGGGGTCGGTCGCTGCGATCGTGTTGTTCGTACCGGGCCGGACGGGGGCGGGGCTCGCCGGCGCGCTGCGATGGCGGCCGGTGTGGGTGAACGCCGTGGATCTCCGGTCCGGTCCGGGCGCAAGTCCTTCGGCGCGCGCGGCGGCTACGGCGATTCGCGCGAGATCACCCGCGGTATCGGACAGAACGTAGCGGGGTACCCAGTGTGGCTGATAGCGCATACTCGCCCGGTGCAGCCGGTCCTGCTGCCACCAGCGGGTGCAGGCCAGCGGCAGCGCTCGTGCGCCGCGGACGATTCCGGCCGCTGTGCGCAGCGCGGGGAACGGTCTACGCGCCGCCGTGTTCGTGTGGCCCGCGGCCTCGAACACCGACCGGAAGAGTGTGAAACTCATTGATATCCGGTGGATGCCGTGCTGCTCGGCCCGCAGGGCGAATTCGGCGATCAGCAGATCCGTGGTCTCCGGGGGGCTGCCCGGGGCGTGGCGGAGCAATTCCATTGTCGCGCCGGTCCTGCCCCACGGCACCAGCGACAGCAGCCCGAGCACTCGCTCACCGCTGTCGACCGCCTCGACGAGCAGGCAGTCGCCGTCCCGGCGGTCGCCGAGCCGGCCCAGCGGTAGCGGGTACCCGCGTTCGGTCTCGCTGTGCCGCCAGTCCTCGGCGCATACCGTGAGCCGCGCGAGCTCGGAGGTCCCGATATCGCGGTGGCGGCGGATCCGTACTGTCACACCCTGTTTGCGGAGCCGGGCGACCGATTGCCGGACCGGGCCGAGTTCCGGTGCGGCGAGCGAGAAGCTCCGGGTGTCGAGTACGGCCTCCGCGCCGGCGTCGGCCGCGGTGAGCCCGGCTCGCCGGTAGACGGGAACGGCGGTTTCACTCGCCCCGATCACCGCGACCCGCCAGCCGAAACCGTGTGCGTAGCGCTGCCAGGTCTCGACTGCCTGTGGCCAGGAGTCGCGTGCGCCGAGTGGATCGCCGAGGGCCAGGCAGACCCCGTACTCCACTCGATAGCCGATGGCCGCCCTGCCGTTCGGAGTGAAGATCAGCTCCCGGTCGCGGCGGGTCGCGAGATAGTCGGTCGAACCGGCGCTGTCGGAATCCGCCAGCAGTGCGCGCAGGGCCGATTCGTCCGCGTCGGTGAGTGCGTACTCCGCTCGCCGGATGCGGTTCAGGACCAGCATTGCCGCCGCGAACGCCAGTGCGCCGAACAGTCCCACCAGGAACTCGGCCGGAAAAGGAGGTCGGCCGGCCGGTACCGCCGCGCCCGGTACCAGATTCGCGGTGAGCTCGGCGATCACCCAGCGGGCTCGCTGCGCTGCCGAGGACAGCGATCCCGGAAATACCTGGACCACACCCCAACCGGCGAGGGCCGCGATCAGCAGGCCCGCGGCCAGGCACACCGCCGCCGGGCGGGGTGCGCAGCGCCGGATGCGCGCACCGAATTCCGAACGGCTCAGCAGCAGTACGGCCAGTGCCGCCGCATGTGCCAGCGCGGCGGCAGCGGCGTGCCTGTCGTGGGCGCGCACGACATCGGACAGGTTCGCCGGGATCCAGCTCACCAGATACAGCACCAGTGCCCACCAGGCGATCCGTTTGTGTTCGGCCAGGCCGATCGCCAGCCAGCCCAGCAGACCCGCCCAGAGCAGGTTGGTATCGGGTGCGTACAGGTAGTACCGGTCCAGATAATGGCGGGTGCCGCCGAGCGCCGCCGACAGCGTCGGCGACAGACTCCAGAGCAGGCAGGCCCCCGCGGCGACGCCCGTTACCAGTGCGGCGATACGCGGTATCGCCGCGAACCGCCCGGGCCTGCCGGATCGGCCGGGTGGTTCGAGGTAGCGCGGTTCCTGCGTGGGTATCACCGTTCCAGTCTGACGCCAGCAATCACCGAATCATGGCTGTGGCCCGGCGTGTTAGTGGTATGTCCGGCCGGAAACGCACGTATTTCCCTGTGCGCGGGCACGGTTGGCCGATATGGGAAGTCGGGTCCCGGGCGTGGCGCGCGAACCTGTCCCGAAATGTCGGAAAAGTCTTGTTGTTACGCGACCGGAGACCTCGGATCGCCGGCTTGCCGGGGCCGGTCGGTACGCGGCGTGACCGGGAGAGTAAGCATGAACCTATGTCGGATCCAATCGATGTGCCGATCGACGACGGCGCCATACGGCTCGGACAGTTCCTGAAACTGGCCAATCTGATCGAGTCCGGGTCGGAGGCCAAGACAGTTATCGCCGCCGGCCTGGTGCGAGTGAACGACGAAGTCGAATTGCGCCGTGGCCGGCAGTTGAAGGTCGGCGACGTGGTCGCCATCGCCGGTCATTCCGCGCGGGTCGGCACCGGTTAGTCCGGGCCCGGCCGCCGGTACGGTGCGACGGCCGGGCGCGGGTCAGGACTCGGCGCGGACCACGATTCCGTCGTGGTCGCTGTAGAGCACGTCGCCGGGGTTGAAGCTCACGCCGCCGAACTCAACCGGGACGTTCTTCTCGCCGCTGCCGGTCTGCGTGCTCTTGCGCGGATTGGTTCCCAGGGCCTTCACCCCGATCTCGAGGGTCCGCAGAATCGCGGAGTCACGGACCGCGCCGTTCACCACGACGCCGGCCCAGCCGTTGTCGACACCCCGGCCGGCGATGATGTCGCCCACCAGTGCGGTGTGCACACTCGCCCCGCCGTCTACGACCAGTACCTGTCCGGCACCGGGTTCGCCGAGCGTCTGCTTGACCAGCAGGTTGTCCTGGAAGCAGCGGATCGTGACGATCCGGCCGGAGAACACCTGACGGCCGCCGAACTGGATGAACTGGGTGTCACAACTGCGGATATCGGGCCCGATCTCGTCGGCGAGATCCGCGGTGGCCACCTGCTGCTCTGATTCGGTCACGTTTGCCGATTCTGCCGGGTGGAACGCGGCAGCGGGCATCGCCCCCCGGCCGCGGGGCATTTCGCGGGACTGCGCGGAGCAGCTAAGTGCGGTAGCGAAGGTTGTACAGCTCACGATCGAGCTGGGAGAACTTCTGCTTGTCGACCACCTCCGGATCCAGCCCGTGCTGCACGAAGCGGAACCGGCGCCATACGTAGCTCAGGGCGATTCCGAAGACGATCAGCGGCACGATCATCATCACGATCAGGCCCAGCTTGAGCGTCATGGGTCCCGGGAACAGCAGGATCAGTACGAAGAACGGAATGATCGGCACGAGGAAGCGGATCATGTAGCGTTTCATCGCTCCGCGGCCGACGAGGTCCTGAACCACCCATTCATGCAACTCCGGGGGCAGCTCGAAGCCCAGATCGTAGACGATCCGTTGCCTGAAAGTCGGCTTGTTCATAGCTCCAGGCTATGCCGGTGTGAAATCGCTCACCAGGGTGAATTCCCGGTCGTAACTCAGGCGCGACCGTGCCGCTGCTCGTAGGCGGCCCGTTCGACCGCGGCGCGGCGGCGGACGTCGGCCACCGCCAGCTCCGGATCCAGTCCGTGTTTCACCAGCCGGTTACGCCGGAAGACGTAGGTGAGTGCCACGGTGAAGAAGACCAGCGGGATCAGCAACAGCGCCATCATCGAGGCCCCGATCCACAGCGGTCCCGGTACCAGCAGGAACAGCAGCAATATCAGTGCGGTCGGGACCAGCATCCGGACCAGGTAGCGCCGGGTGGCGCCCGGCCCCGTGAGATCGTTCAGCACCCAGTCCCGGTACTCGGCGGGCAGGGTCCGGCCGCAGATGTACCCGATCCGCTGCAGCGGACTCGGGGATCGGGTACCGGCACTCATGAGCCCAGGCTATCCGGTGACGGCCAGCGAGGCCGCCAGCCCGAACACCACCGCCATCACCGAAACCTCCAGCACCGCGCGCCGCAGTGACGCCTCCGCGGAGATCCGGTGCGCGGCCGCCGCCACCACCCAGCTCCGGCGCCACCACCAGCCCAGTACCAGCAGGACTACGAGCAGGACCGATTTGGCCAGCATGATCCGCCCGTAGCCGGTGGTGAAGAACGGGGTGATCCCGCCCAGGCGCACCAGGCCGTTGAGCACCCCGGTCAGCGCCACCGCCGCGATCATGGGCAGTGCCACCGAGGAGTACCTGGGTAGCGCGTCCGCCCAGCCGCGGCGCCCGCGGACCACCAGCCCCAGCGCCAGCAGCAGGCCCAGCCAGGTCGACGCCGCCAGGGCGTGCACCCCCGCCAGCACCGACCCGGCCGGCTGCTGAGACATATGGCCCGTGATCGGGCGCAGCGTCACGCAGACGGCCGCGAAGACCAGCACCAGATCGGCCGAACGCTGACCTGGCGACCGGAAGGCGACGGCGGCGTACACCGCGATCGCGGCGGTCGCCAGCAGGATGGCCAGGCCGATCTGGCCGGCGCTGATCCGGAGCAGGTAGGTCCCGAAATCGGCCGGACTCAGCGCCGTCACGCCCGAGCCGACCACTTCGCCGGCGGCGAAGACCAGCGTCGCGAATTCGAGGCAGCACCAGAGCCCCGCCAGGGCCGCGAGCATCCGCCACGGCACCTCGATCCGTTCGGCCAGCCGGGGCAGCACGGTGATACCCAGAACGGCCGCGCCGGCGATATCGGCGCAGAACCGTACGATCGAAGCCGCCGGAACACCGCCGAGCGCCCAGGCCAGCAGTACCCCGAGCAGGCCCGCCGGGATCACGAGTCCGAGCGTGATCCGATCGTCGGTTCCGCTCGGGACGCCGTTTCTCACCGCCGTTTCTCACCCTTGCCCAGGTTCGAGCCGAACAGCGCGAACGCGAGGCCGCCGCCGAAGAGCACGATCGCCCCGACGATGTACACCCACACGGGTATGCCGCCGCCCGAGCCGCCGTTCCCGCCCTGCGCATCCGCCGCCGGACCCGGGGTACCGTTCCCGGCCTTGCTCAACGTGAAACTGCGCTCACCGTTGACGACGTGACCGTCGGCCGAGGTGACGCGGAAGGCCATCCGGTATTCACCGGCCGGGCCGAGCTCGCCGACCTCGACACTCAGGTTGCGCCCGTCGACGACCGGCTCTCCGCGGGACCAGAGGTTCCCGTCCGGGCCCACCACGGTCATGGCCGGGAAGCTCGGTTGCAGGGGTTCGTTGAAGGTTACGGTGGCCTGCTGCGGCCCGACCTCCACGGTCGCGCCGTCGGCCGGGTCGCTGCTCACAACCGCGGAGTGGGCGGCGGCCGGACCGGCCGCGGCGCCGAGGGTCAGCATGAGCAGGGTGGCGACCAGCGCGAAGCGCCGGCCCCACCTGGTCGTCCGATGGATCATCGCCGGCTCCGGATCACCGCGCCGACTCCCGCGCCCAGCCCCACTGCGCCGAGCGCCAGACCGATACCGCCGAGCCAGCGTGCCGTGGTGTCGCTACCCGAGTCGGCAGGTGCCGCGGCCGCTTCGTCCCCGTGCGCACCGTGACCGGCTTCCACGCCGGTCAGGGTGACGACAGGTGCGGGATGTTCCACCGAATCGTGGTCGCCGGACTCGTTCCAGCGCACGACGGTGCCGTCGCTGTAGGTCTGCTCGGCCGGGAAGGTGACCGAATCGGCTTCCGGGAACGGCCCGAGCGATACAGCGAAACGCTGGAACTCACCCGGCCGGATACCCGGGTTGCCCGGATTCGCGGTCCAGGTGACCGCGGTGATCTGGTCGTTGCCGTTGCGGTCGATCTTCGCGGTCCAGCCGGGGACCGGCTCGGTGCGAGCGGTGGAGAATTCCGGAACGGTGACCCGTACCGAGGTGGTGGCGGCGGTATCCGATTCGGTCGGCACCGTGAAGGTGGCGACGGTGCCGTGCCCGGGTTCGGCATCGGGTGCGGAAACACTCACGTGGGCGGCGGCGGTACCGGCTCCGGCCAGTACGAACCCCGCGGCGAAGGTCGCGGTCAGACCCCGGCGCAGGACGGGGGAGATCCCGTGGGACATGTGTTGGAAGCTTTCTCTCCGAGGGAAACAGGGATGCGGGGGCCGGTACGCGCGGGTGGCGCGCGTGGACCCGACGCTCCGTTCGGAGAGCGGTGGGCCGCGACCGCGACGATCGCGGCGCTGAGGACCCGGGGTGTACCGGGTGTCGGGGGCAGTGGTTCGAGCAGCGCCCGGACCACCGAGGACGCGGCTCGATAGAGCCGTTCGGCGCCGGTGAGCACCAGCGCACAGCCTGTCACGGCGATCAGGTGGGCGGTGATCATTGCCCAGGAAGACAGCGCGTCACCGGTGGCGGTGTCGTGATGGCCGGCGAGTGCGGTGAGCGCCCAGTGCCCGGCGAGCTGCCCGGTCGCGAGGAGAACTCCGACGGCGCGGCCCGATGCCGCCCACCGGCCGGTTTCGCCGATGATCGACCCGGCGGCAGCCCCGGTCACCAGCGCTGTGATCAGCAGTAACGCCGCACCGGCGGAGGTGGGGTAACCGCCACCCGCGGCGCCGTGCGCGGCGATGGCCAGCGCTGCGGTCGTCGCGCCCACCACGCAGCCCCGCAGCAGTGCGGGGGTCGGGTAGGTGCTGGGCATCGCGGGCTTTCGGATTCGCCGACCGGACCGGGCCCGGCGGGTCGGAGCGTGAGCAGGGCAGTGTCCATCGTCGCCGACCCGGCCGTGGCCCCCGCATCCGGGCCGGATATCCGGGGAGGCAGTGGCCGATCGGTACCGGGCGGCGGTCAGGCGACGCCGAGGCGGGCGAGTACGTCCGCCTCGATCCGGGACAGTTCCGTGGTGATGGAGGCGAACACCGAGCGCCGCCGTCCGGCGGGCATCTGGTCGGCGGTGCGCACGGCGGCGGTGAGGGCGTCGAGCCGGTTGCGGGCGTCGGCGACGAACTGCTGGGTGTCCTTGTCCTTACCGGCCTTCCCGGCCGCGATCTTGTCCAGCGCGGCTTCGGTATTGCCGATCCGGGCCTGTAGCCGGCCGCCGTGCCCGGCGTAGTCGCCGAGCTGGTTCACCCCGACGCCGAGCTGCGCGGCTCGCCGGGCGTCGAGCTGTCCGCGCACATAGGTGGCGCCGCGGTAGGCGAGCGGAGCGAGCACCGGAACCAGTACCCGTGCCACGCCGAGGTATTTCTTGATCTGGCCGGGGCTGAACGGATCCCGCTCGGCCCGCGCGGCCGTTTTGAGGGCGGCCTTCTCCTCGGCCTGCAGAGCAGCTACCTGTGCGTCGGCGACCTTGCGCAGGGAACGGGCTTCGGCGCGTTGCCGTTTCCGATCGTTCTTCGCGGCGAGTTTGGCCTCCACCGCGGCCTTGTGCTTGAGAGCCTTGGCCTCGGCCCGCCGACTCGGCCGCCGTTTGCGCTTGGTGAACAACCCCATCGAAGGCCCTCCGTAATGCTGGTTCGCTACGGCGATACGACACGGAAAACCGCACCGTCCACCCGTGTCACACGGTTCGCCGACACCCTATCGGGTTCCCGGCCGAACCGGCGAGAGACGCTGTCGGTACCGGTGCGGCGATATCGTTCCCGGATGCTCGATTGGGTGGACTGTCGGGGGCAGGGACCATACTGCTTGCGTGCAACCGGGCAGTGTCGACAGCGAAGACCCCTCCGACGCCGAGAGCGAGCGGCGGGAGTCTCCCGTGCCGTCCGGGCGGACAACGGCCGGTACGGACCGGCCCGCGTACCTCGACGCCCGAGGCCTGATCGGGTGTCGGCATCGGCTCGGGCTCGATGCCGCGCATCCCGAACAGCTCACCGAGGTACGTGAGGACACCGGGGTCCAGCAGCGGCGGGCCGCGGCCCAGGCCCATCGCGAACGGGTGCGCGACACTCTGGTGGCGGCCGACCCCGGCAGCTGGGTGGTCATCGACCCGTCACTGTCGGCGAGTGCCCGCGCCGCGGCCACCCTGCGTGCCTGCGCGGCCGGGGCCGCCCGGATCTGGGGCGGGCTGCTGCCCCTGGAGCCCGAGTCCGGTCGTCGCGGTGGCGCCGAGATCCTGCTGCGCGATGTACGCAACGGCGGCTACATCCCCGTCATCGTCGTCAATCACAAGGTCACCGACCCCCGCCGCCCCGAACCGGCCGAGTTCCATCCACTCACCTCCGATCTGTTCGACTGGCACCCCGTTCCCGACCGGGCCCGCAAACTCCGCCAGCAGCCCCGTGACCAGCAGCGACTGGCCCATGTGTACCGAATGCTGGAACACCACGGCCTGGCCCCGGCGACGGCCCTCGGCGGTGTCATCGGGTTCCATTTCGACCGGATCCTGGTCCACGATCTGAACACCGTTCTCCCCGACTACGACAGCCGTTTCGCCGACCGGATCGCGGTGGTCCGCGGGCAGGTGGACACCGTGCCCTCGAAGGTGCCGGAATGCCGTCAGTGCATCTGGTGGACCCGGGGCGCGGAAGGCGGTTGCCAGGCCTGGCTGAACGATCACCGCGATGTGAGCGTGGTGGCGCCGGGTTCACGTGCCGAGGTGTTGCGCGGGCACGGGGTCACGACCATCGACGAACTCGCCGCGTGGTCGGGACCCGAACCCGAGGACTGGCAACACGGCCCGTTCGAGGAAACCGTGGTCACCGCGCGGGCCTGGCTGGTCCGGGCGCCGCTGGTACGCCGGTTCGACCGGGTCTGGGTCCGCCGGGCCGATGTCGAGGTCGACGTCGATCTGGAGAGCTATCAGGAGGACGGCGCCTACCTGTGGGGCACTCTGCTCGACGGGCGTTACCGTGCGTTCGTCACCTGGGATCCGCTGCCCACCGAGGATGAGGGCCGCTCCTTCGGCGAATTCTGGACATGGTTGATGGAGATCAGGGCGCAGGCCCTGACGGCCGGGAAGACCTTCGCGGCCTACTGCTACTCACGCAGCGCCGAGGACAAATGGCTCTACGAGTCGGCACGGCGCTTCGCCGGGCGCCCCGGCGTGCCGACCGAGAAACAGGTCACCGAGTTCGTCGATTCCATCCAGTGGGTCGATATGTTCCAGGCCGTCACCGATCAGTTCATCTGCCCCAGCGGCAAAGGGCTCAAGAAGATCGCCCCCGTGGCCGGCTTCGCCTGGCGCGATCCCGAGGCCGGGGGAGAGGCATCGATGAGCTGGTATCGGCGGGCGGTCGGCTACGACGCCGAACCCGATCTCACCCAGCGCACGCGGCTGCTGGAGTACAACGAGGACGATGTCCGGGCCACCGCGGTGCTGCGCGAATGGATGAATCCCCGGATACCCCGGGAGCACAGTGCGGAACGTGAGGTGCCCGCGTTGAGCGATTTCGCGGCGGCCCCCGGAACACCGCCCGACCTGTGGACGAGCCCCGCACAGGCTTGATTATCATTGGCCACCGTGACTGAGCACGTCGAACAACTCGAGTTCCAGGCCGAGACCCATCAGCTGCTCGAACTGATGATCCACTCGGTCTACTCCAACAAAGACACGTTCCTGCGGGAGCTGATCTCGAACGCTTCCGACGCGCTGGACAAGCTGCGGCTGGAGTCCTATCGGGACAAGGATCTGCATGTCGATACCGACGACCTGCACATCGAGCTGGAGGTCGACAAGGACCAGCGGATCCTCACCGTCCGGGACAACGGCATCGGCATGTCGCGTGCCGAAGTAGTGGACCTGATCGGAACCCTGGCCAAATCCGGAACCGCCGAGGTCCGCCGGAAACTGAACGAGTCGAAGTCCGAGGCCGCGACCGAGGAACTGATCGGCCAGTTCGGTATCGGCTTCTACTCGACATTCATGGTCGCCGACAAGGTGGTGCTCACCAGCCGCCGGGCGGGCGAGACCACCGGGACGCGCTGGGAATCCGCCGCCGGTTCGGGCACCTACACCATCGAAACTCTCGACGAGGCGCCACAGGGCACCGCCGTCACGCTGCATCTGAAGCCGGCGGACCCCGAGGATCATCTCTTCGACTACACCCAGGAGCACAAGCTCCGCGAAATCGTGAAGAAGTACTCCGATTTCATCGCCTGGCCGATCCGGATGCAGGTGGAGCGCACCGTCACCGAGGGCGAGGGTGACGAGAAGGAGGAGAAGACCGTCGTCGAGGAGCAGACGCTCAACTCGATGAAGGCCCTCTGGACCCGCCCGCGCAGCGAGGTGTCCGATGAGGAGTACCAGGAGTTCTACAAACACGTCAGCCACGCCTGGGACGAGCCGCTCGAGATCATCCCGCTCAAGGCCGAGGGAACTTTCGAGTACCAGGCGCTGCTGTTCCTGCCTTCGCAGGCGCCGTTCGATCTGTTCACCCGTGAACACAAGCGCGGTGTCCAGCTCTACGTGAAGCGCGTGTTCATCATGGACAACTGCGAAGAGCTCATGCCGGAGTATCTGCGTTTCGTCAAAGGTGTGGTGGACGCGCAGGATCTCTCGCTCAATGTTTCCCGCGAGATCCTGCAGCAGGACCGGCAGATCCAGATGATCCGTAAACGTCTGGTCAAGAAGGTGCTGAGCAACGTCAAAGACCTGCAGCGCGCCGAGGACCAGACGAAATACCGTACTTTCTGGCAGGAATTCGGCCGGGTCCTCAAGGAGGGCCTGCTCTCCGATTTCGACAACCAGAAGACCCTCCTGGAGGTGTCGTCCTTCGCTTCGACCCATTCCGAGACCGAGGCGACCACGCTGGCCGAGTACGTCGAGCGGATGCCGGAAGGTCAGGACGGTATCTACTACATGACCGGGGAATCCCGGGATCAGGTGGAGCGGTCGCCGCATCTGGAGGCGTTCCGTGCCAAGGGCCGTGAGGTGCTGATCCTCACCGACCCGGTCGACGAGATGTGGGTCGGGCAGGTGCCGGAGTTCGACGGCAAACCGTTCCAGTCGATCGCCAAGGGCGAGGTCGATCTGGAGACCGAGGAGGAGAAGAAGGAATCCGAGGCCCTGCGCGAACAGCAGGACAAGGATTTCGCCGAGGTGCTGACCTGGCTGGGTAAAGCCCTGGCGGACAGTGTCAAAGAGGTGCGGCTCAGCTCCCGGCTGACCAGCTCACCGGTCTGCCTGGTGGGCGATGTCTTCGATATGACCCCGATGCTGGAACGGATGTACCGGGCCTCGGGTCAGGAATTGCCGCAGTTCAAGCGGATTCTGGAACTCAACCCCACCCACCCGCTGGTGACGGGTCTGCGCGACGCCTACGACAGTCGCAAAGAAGACGCGGATGCGGGCAAGGTTCCCGAGCTCACCGAAACCGCCGAACTCCTGTACGGCACGGCGGTGCTGGCCGAGGGTGGGGAGCTGAAGGATCCGGCGAAGTTCGCCCAGATCCTCGCCGACCGGCTGACGCGTACCCTGTGATCGAGACGGAGGCCGTGCCACGTCGCACGGCCTCCGCATCGTAGGCCGGCGAACGGCTGGTCCGGCTCACCCGCGGTATCGCGCTACCGCCTATCTCGGGGTCGGCCACCGGTAGCGCTTGCGGTACAACCGATTTCGCGCGTTCGGTGAGCTGTGTGGAGTGGCCGGTCGGGCTCGTCGCCCGGATCGCGTTGCGCGTCTTGCGATCTGGCCGCAGGCGTCCGAATCCCTCTCACCTGCGGTTTGTAAAAATATCGGGGAGTGTCAACGATAGATCGTCCGGAATGCGAACTGTGTTCCGGACAGGAGATCGATTATGTCGACCACTACCGCGCCGCGCCGCGGCCTACGTAACTCATTGCTTCGGGCCGCGTTGCTCGGCGCGCTGATCGCCGCACCCGCCCTGGTGGCTGTACCAGCGTCGGCGGAGCCGGCTTCCGGTCCGATCACGACGCATTTCGCTCCTGTCTCCGGGGACTACGACACCTTCGGCTACGACCACGACGGTTACGACAAGGACGGCTACGACAGGTTCGGGCGCGACCGCGGCGGCTATGACAAGGACGGGTTCAATCATTCCGGCTACGACCGCGACGGCTACGACGAGGACGGGCTCGACTTTTTCGGGCGTGATCGCGGCGGCTACGACGAGAACGGGCTCGACAGTTTCGGGCGCGACCGGGCCGGGTACGACCGTCACGGCTACGACCGGTGGGGTTACGATCGCCGCGGTTTCGATCGCGAGGGCTACACACGCGCGGGCTGCCGTGTCGACGGCAACGACCGGGAGTCGGCAGACCGTGCGGTCTGCGACGCGTGGCGGGCCCGCCTGGCCGACCGGCAGCGCCCGCCGACCGGCAGCGCCGGCTGACCCGCACCCGGAACGCGAACGCCCGCCGCCCCGGATTTCCGGGACGGCGGGCGTCGTCGTATAGCGGATTACCGCGGCGCCATGCGCAGCGCGCCGTCCATCCGGATGGTCTCGCCGTTGAGGTAGTCGTGCTCGACGATGTACTGCGAGAGCTGCGCGTACTCGTCGGGCCGACCCAGCCGGGACGGGAACGGAACCCCGGCCTCCAGGCCTTGGCGGTATTCCTCGGTGACACCGGCCAGCATCGGGGTGTCGATGATGCCGGGGGCGATGGTGTTGACGCGGATACCGAACTGCGCGAGGTCACGCGCGGCCGGGACGGTCATCCCGTGCACGCCGCCCTTGGAGGCCGAGTACGCGATCTGGCCGATCTGGCCCTCGAACGCCGCCACGGAGGCGGTGTTGATGACGACACCGCGCTGCCCGGCCTCGTCCACGGTGTCGGTCTTGGCGATGGCGTCGGCGGCCAGGCGCATCACGTTGAAGGTGCCGAGCAGGTTGACGGTGATGACCGTGCGGAACAGCTCCAGATCGTGCGGGCCGTTCTTGGACAGGATGCGACCGGCCCAGCCGACACCGGCACAGTTGACGACGATACGCAGCGGCGTGCCCGATTCGACCACCTTGGCGACGGCGGCGGCGACTTCTTCGTGGCTGGTGACATCAGCGGCGATCAGAGTGACCCCGTCGGGCACATTGTCGCCGGCGCGCTCGATCGACTGCGGTACGTCGAGCCCGAAGACGGTGGCGCCCAGATCGGCGAAACGCTTGGCGGTGGCGGCGCCCAGACCGGACGCGCCCCCGGTGACGATGGCGGCGGAACCCGAAATCTCCACGATGGTCCTCTCGTTCGTGACAAGCCAGTTGGCCTAACGTCAATTGCACCTTAACGGGTGCAGTTGGGCGGAGCCCATCCGCAGTCCGCGCACGGCCGGAGCGGAGGCGCAGGTACGCCTAACCGGTGGGTAGAGGGCGGTCGTGGACGGTCCCCTTGCGCTCGACAGCGAAATCGTACTCAGCGAAGGCCCTCGCTTCGCGGCTCCGGAATCTCGGTGGCAGCGGCCCCGGTCGGGGGCCGATTCGCCGTGGTGCGGCGGGTCCGCAGCAGCCAGAGTGTGAGAGCCGCCACAGCAGGTACCAGGAGTGCGATACCGGCCGCGCCGGCGAGTCCGAGGGCCGGGAACGCGGTATCGATACCGGTGAGCGCGCCGATGAACAGGAACAGCAATCCGGATCCGAAGCCGATGGCGCGTTCGGGCAGGTGCTTGCCCACCAGGATGCCCGCGCCGATCGCCAGGGCGTCGGCGGCGACCATTCCGATCGTCGAACCGAGCCAGACCGCTGCCCAGTTGTTGTCGGTGGCCAGCGCGGCGGTGGCGAACATGGTGCGATCGCCGAGTTCGGCCAGGAGGAACGCGGAGAGTACGACGAAGAAGGGCGCGGTGGTGGCGAAGCGCGACGGCGCGGGTTCCGCGTCCTCATCGGCCCCGTCGGTGACCAGTTCGCGCAGTGTCCACAGACCCACCGCGAGGAAGGTCAGAGCTGCTACCGCGGCGATGGCGGTGGTCGGCAGGGCCGAGCCCAGGAAGTGGCCGATCGCGACCGAGATGACATGGACCGCGGCCGTGGCGGTCGCGATCCCACCCAGCACCACCCACCAGCGGTAGCGCAGGGCGAAGGTGAGGGCCATGAGTTGGGACTTGTCACCGAGTTCGGCCAAGAAAACGATGCCGATGGCGAGCCCGACGGTGGCGATCATCTGACGAGTGCTCCCGATCCTGCGGCCGGATACGGATTCGCCTCCGGCCGACAACGAAACTGCTGTTCGGCCGAAGGTCTCGCCCACCGGAAGGACCGGTTCACGCGACCGGACCCACCGATGAACGGTGAGTCAGTATGTCGACCGCGTGATTGGGGGCTACTCCCCTTCGCTGCTGGCAACCTTACCGCAGCCGGGCCGGTGCCAGCAATAAGTGTGTTCCGAAAAACGTTTCAAGACAGCGAGTTTGGGCCAGCGACCATAAGATTAAGGCTACCCTCGAAACGCTTTCGGGGTGGACCGGAACGAACTGTTGGCATCTGCTCGGCAAACGATGGGGGCGCCGGAAACCTCCCGATACAGGCCGGTTTTCGCAATGCCTTCGGACGGCCTCGCGCCGGTCGCCGTGCATCGCGCGGTTCGGTGATTCCAGCCGGAGAGACCGGGAAATGCCGACCGCTCGGCACCCGTCGCCGGGCATGGGCGAGTGCGAGAATTCGCTGCTCGAGGTCGCCGGCCCGGGCGGGTCGCGGCCGGGCGCAGGTCTCAGGCGGCCAGCAGCATGGCCAGTACGGCAGTGTCCGGGTCGCTGATCGGATCGAGACCGACCCGGCTGACCAGCGAGGTGACGGTACCGTCGGCCTCCGCCTCGGCCCAGGCCGCGCGGTGTTCGAGTCCGAGATGCGGGATCCCCGGTAGCAGGATGCACCCGGAGGCGGCGCCGGTGCACTCCGGTAGCGAGGGATTGGTCTCCGCGGGGGGATGGAGCATGAACAGGGCCGGTGGGATGTGCTCGGCGAAGCGGCCGGGCCGGACGCCGTCCTCGCCGAGAACCGGGCCTTCGGCGATCACCAGGCCGACCGTATCCGGTTCCGGCTGGTCGGGCAGTTCCTCGCGGACCCCGAAGACGGTGGAGGTGGTCAGCAGCCCGGGCATGGATGCCACCCGCACGGCCAGCACCAGGAGCTGCGTCCATTCCTTGGTGGTGTCGGGCCAGCGCCCGGAGATGACGAACCCGCGCAGCGTGCCACCGGCGTGGAACGGTGTGACGCCGATCGGACTGTTGCTGCGCATGATGCCTCCCGTGCTTTACCGGGGGCGGCTTTGCCCGTCCTCGAACTCTGTGAAAGACGAGGATCGCGCACAAGTCATCTGGCACACAAGTACCAGAGAGTGCCAATTCGGGCAGAAGAGACGAAAAACCCGCGGACACGAGGTCCGCGGGTCCGTCGCGATAGGCGATCGCGCAGTCGGCGCTCAGCCGAAGATGAGGCCCTTCGCCTGGCTGGTCGCCTTGGCGAAACGCTCCTGGACGTCGGCCCAGTTGACCACGTTCCAGAAGGCCTTCACATAGTCGGCCTTGACGTTCTTGTACTGCAGGTAGAAGGCGTGCTCCCACATATCGACCTGCAGCAGCGGAATGATGCCGAGCGGCACATTCGCCTGCTGGTCGTACAGCTGGAAGGTCAACAGCTTCTGGCCCAGGGTGTCGTAACCGAGCACCGCCCAGCCCGAACCCTGCAAGCCGTTGGCGGCAGCGGTGAACTGCGCCCGGAACTTGTCGAAGGAGCCGAACTGATCGTCGATGGCGGCGGCCAGTTCGCCGGTCGGCTTGTCGCCGCCGTTGGGGGAGAGGTTCTTCCACCAGATGGAGTGGTTGACATGGCCACCGAGGTGGAAGGCGAGGTTCTTCTCGTTCAAGAAGATGGCGCCGTGATCACCGGCTTCGCGTGCCGCTTCGAGCTTCTCCACCGCGGTGTTCACCCCGGCCACGTAGGTGGCGTGGTGCTTCGAGTGATGAATCTCGTTGATCTGCCCGGAGATATGCGGCTCCAGGGCGCCGTAGTCGTAGTCCAGATCTGGCAGCGTGTACTCAGCCACGAATGTCCCTTCCTTGTCGGGTCGAGTGCGTCCTGTGCGGGATGCTCCCGACCATTCGTACACCCGATCGGTCCAACTCGCCCCGACGCCCCACCATTCCACATCGGTCCGTAACCGACCATCCGAGATCCCCTCGGCACCCGCTACCGGGGCCACCGGGATCGGGCTCTGACCGGGAGGACGGTCGATTTCGACCTCTTTCCCCGGCCGCTCACCCCCGCCAACCGTTATCCGGTCGCTGCCGCGGTGGTATCCGGCCGACACCTCGACGGACACCACCGGACAGTTCCGGTGCGGACAGCTACAGCGGTGGCGCGATACCGGGGTGGGTGGCCCGGGGGTCGCCCTTGTCGTGTGCGTCCCACCAGCGTTGGGACCCGGAGACCAGCTCCGGCAGTGGGATGGGTTTTCCGCCGGTGGTCTGCGCGGTGACCGTGTCGAACCACACCCGGATATCGAGCTCCCGGGGGTCGATGCCCTCCTCTTGGGAGAATTCCAGCACGTGCCGGGCGATCCTGGTGTCGATGGCGGTATCGAAACTGAGCAGTTCGCTCCACAGCGCCCAGCTGCTGTCGTCCAGGTCGACGAATTCCCAGCCGTGCAGGTGGCTACCGCCGAAACTCGCGACCGCGGCGGGGAGCCCCGGCAGGTCCAGCGGCAGGATCCGCGGTTCCAGATCGTCCCAGCGCTGTATGCGCAACGATGCGGCAATCCGGGTGACCCCCTGGAAGATCAGCCGCACCCGTCGGCAACTACTGCCGGCCTCCTGTCCGTTTTCCGATATGCCGGATATTTGCTCCGGAAGGCTCAGTATCTCTAGTTCGAGCTCCAGGCTCTTGGCCTCGGAATCGACTTCCAATCCCAGACAACCGGCCTCCGACAGTGCCCTGTCGAGGCCGGTCGCGTCCAATCCGTCGAGTAACCCCCTGGTCGATGTCATGGCGCCAGATTACCGAGGTCAGTGGCCGGATCAGCGGATTTTGCCGATTTCCGGTTCCGGCGGAACCGATTCGGTGGGTGCCGCGTCCAATTCGATATCGGGTCACGCAACGGCGCGTGACCCGATCGAGTGGCCGGACGGCCGCTCCGGGATTTTTGGAGGGGAGTACCGGATCGGTCGTACGGTTACCCATTACCGCAGGTCAGCCCGCATGCGGGTGAGCGTCCGACCTGCTGGTGCGCTGAATGATAGCTGATACCAGCAGATTACGTGGTGGGTTATGCGTATAACTCATGAAAAATCGCCGATATCGCCGGTGTGGCGGAGGGGGTCGACGCGCGCGGATTCCACTCGGCGAATCTGCCGCATCGTCGGGCGTGTCGGTGTCGGTAGCGGCGAGTCCGTGGGGTCCGGGGCGGGAGTTCCCGGCCGAGCGCCCGGTCCCACGAGAGCCGGGCAGCCGCCGAGGTGGTTATGGCAGGATCAATGAGGTGACGAGCTTCGGAGTCCCGTCGGTACCGGTCGAGGCCGTACCCACTGAATTCGACCATCCGCCCGGGGAGGCGGCTGCCGCCGTCCTGCTCGATGTGCGCGAAGACGACGAATGGCAGCTCGGCCACGCACCCGGCGCTGTACATATTCCGCTCGCCGATGTGCCCGCCCGCTACGGCGAACTGGACCCGGACGCCGACCTCTATGTGGTGTGCAGGCAGGGCGGACGTTCGTTCGAGGCCGTGCGGTTCCTCGCGAACGTCGGATACGAAGCGGTGAACGTGGTGGGCGGGATGGTGGCCTGGCAACAGACCGGCCGTCCACTGGCCGCCGAGGGTGACGAACCCGCCAAGATCTACTGACGAAAAGCGAGGTGCGCGGTGAGTACGGTGGTGCAGCCATGTGCCCGCTGCGGTACACGCTGGGCGGTGCAGGGTCCGCCGATGCACTGGTGCCCGCGTTGCCGCGGCGTACTGCTCTCGCCGGGGCCGATCGACGCCCCGCCCGAACGCCGTAACTACCGCTGGGTCGCGCGTCGGCCCGGCCGGCCCGAGCGCTCCGGCGGCTCGCAGAACGGGCGCCGCGACGCCGGGACCCCCAAGTACTCGGAGATCCCGCGCTGGGGCCTGCAGGACAGGCCCGTGCCGGACAGCGAATCGGAGCGGCACCGGGCCCGCCCGCTGAGCACACTCACCCGCTGGACCCACTCCGCCCTCTTCGCCACCGCCGTTCTGTTCGGAGTGGCCGCGCTCGCCGAGACCGGCCGCTACCTGATCCTGTTGCGCAACCGCACCCGTCTCATCGAACCGCCGCTGCTGTGGTTCTCCGACGCTCTGGTGAACACCGCGGCGCTGTTCGCGCTGATCATGGCGCTCGTTGCCGCTGTCGCGACGCTCGGGTGGCTCATCGAAGCACGCCGGGTGGTTTTCGCGGCGGCCGATCGCAGCGACCCCCGCTCGCCGCGCATGCTCGCGCTGGGATGCCTGATTCCGGTGGTCAATCTGATCTGGCCGGGGGTGTTCCTCACCGAGGTGGTTTCCGGACGTACCGACCCCCGGGCTCGTACCGCGGTGCGCATCTGGTGGGCGGCCTGGGTGTTCGGCGGACTGGTCACCGTGGCGGCGTTGTACTGGCGGACCGCGGAGTCGCTGCAGGCGAAGGCCGACGGTGTGCTCTTCACCGCATTCGCCGATGCCGTGGCGGCCGCTGTCGCGGTGCTGACCCTCTGGGTCGTGCGCACGATCGAGGGCCGGGACCTGCGCGGACGCAGCCGGCTGGCTCGGCGCTGGGTGATCGCCGTCGACCCGGCGACGCCGTTGATCGAACCGGTGCACCCCGGGCCGACCGCTACGGTGAGCACCGCGGCGGACGCCGACAGCGCCGATTCCCCCGACGGCGCCGATCGAGCCCCACAGGAGGTTGTGGCCAAGTGAGCGAGGGCAGTGACCAATCGGTCCAGGGCGGCCGCGCGCCGTTCGTGGTCGCGCACCGGGGTGCGTCGGCGGCGCGTCCCGAACACACCCTGGCGGCGTACGAACTAGCCCTGGAAGAGGGCGCCGACGGCGTGGAGTGCGATGTCCGCCTCACCCGGGACGGCCATCTGGTGTGTGTCCACGACCGGACCGTGGATCGGACCTCGTCCGGTAGCGGCCTGGTCAGCGAGCTGACGCTGGCCGAGTTGAAGGATCTCGACTTCGGCGACGGCGCCGGGTCAGGTGTCCTCACCCTGAGCGAGCTGATCGGCCTCGTACTCGACTGGCGCAGCCGGCCGACGAAACTGTTCATCGAGACCAAACATCCCGTTCGATACGGCTCCCTGGTGGAGAGCAAGGTGCTGGCCGAGTTGCAGCGCTTCGGGATCGCCACACCGGCGTCGGCGGCCCATTCCCGCGCCGTGGTGATGTCGTTCGCCGCCACCGCGGTCTGGCGGATCCGTCGTGCCGCGCCCCTGCTGCCCACGGTGCTGCTGGGTGAGTCGTCGCGCTATCTGGGTGGCAGCGCGGCCACGACGGTCGGAGCGACAGCGGTCGGCCCCTCGGTGAAAACGCTGCGCGACCATCCCGATCTGGTCGACAAGGCGGCGGCCGCCGGCCGGGCGACATACTGCTGGACGGTCGACGAACCCGACGATATGCAGCTGTGCGCGGATCTCGGCGTCAGCTGGGTGGCTACCAACCATCCGGGCCGCGCGAAAGCCGTGCTGGCCAACAGCTGAAACGTGTGGCCTGCGGCTGATCCGGTGCGGTGCCGTGTAGTTTGACCAGCCGTGGGTAAGAGCAAACGCAATAGTCCGAAACCCGGCGGCAACCGGGCTCAGCGTCTGGCCGAACGCCGGGCGGCGTTGCAGGAGGCCGAGCATGCCGTCGCCCGGCCCTTCCAGGGCCTGGCGGCCGAATGCGATCTGGTCGCGCTGCGCGAGTTCGTGCCGTCGGCGACCGTCGAACTGAAGCTGGCCGACGGCGTGGCCGCCGAGCGGACCGTGGTGCTGGCAACCGTTCTGCCCGGCGCCGTTTCCGCGTTGGTGCGGGCCGGGGATTCGCCCACCGGATACGTCGGTGTGCAGGTGCAGGCGCCGAGCGCGGATCCGGCCGCGGATATCGCCGCGTCCATCCTGTGGACCCAATCGGCCGAGCCGGGTGATTCGCTGGCCGTGGCGCACGCCGCGCCCGGCAGCCCCACGCTGACCGATGTCCTGGCGGCCGACGCACCGCTCGAGTTGACCGTGCACCAGGATTTCGATTGGTGGGTTCCCGAAGGGGTGCAGCCGGATCCGCAGATCGCGGCGACCATCGAACAGGCGAAGCAGGCGATCATGCCGTCGGATCGGCTGGACCTCGGACCGGACGCCATCGGGGCCGCGTGGTGGGTCGATGCCGGAGACAAGGCGCATCTGCGCTGGGTCCGCCCGGAGTCCGAAGACGATCTGATGCTGGCGCTGGCTCGGCTACACGCCGCCGGCGGGCTGAATCTCGGTGAGGGATCGCGTTTCGCGGGTTCCTTCCGCACGCACGGGTTGCTCGTCCCGGTGTTCGATCTCGACCCGGAACGGCATGTCAGCGAATGGCGTTCTCCGGCAGCGGAGTTCGGGACCAGGCTGGCCGAAGCGCTGGCGGTGGACACTCCGTTGACGCCGGAGCAGCGGCGCTCTCGGGACGGTCTCCGGTCACGGCAGGTCACGCTCCGCTGAATAAACCGGAATATTTTTAGAAAAACTCTTTTTTCCGACGGCGATCTCGGCTAGGTTTCAGAGGTCGCCGTTTCTGGAACCCCCCGGCGACACACACGTCAGCCGACACAACGACCCGGCGCCGGCTGACGTAACGGAGCATCGGCCGCCCGACCTCGGCGCAGTGGGCCGGGACGGCCGATGCTCCAATCAATCATCACCCGGGGCCGCCGTCGTCCCGCCCGGTTCCGTGCTCACGGAACTCATCGGCGGACAGACGCGGGCCGTTACCTCTCAGACACTGCCTCCGGCGGCCGACGGCGCACCCGAAACCTTCGTCGGGTCGGTGCTGATCTCCCGGGCGATGAACTCTTCGAGATCGAACAGGTTCGACCCCGCGCGGTCGGCGACGGTCAGCAGAGTCGTCATCTTCGCGACTTCCTCCACCTGCTCCTTGAGGAACCACTGCATGAACTGCTCGCCCAGATAGTCGCCCTCTTCGCGGGCGGTGCTGGCGAGCTGGACGATCTGATCGGTGACCGTCTTCTCCTGATCGAGAGCCATGGCGATCGGCTCCCGGGCATTCTCGAACTGCGACTTCGCCGCATCGATGCCGGAGATATCGACACTGATGTCCCGATCCAGGAAGTACTGGACGATCATCATCGCGTGGTTACGTTCCTCCACGGCCTGCGAGTAGAAGAGCTTCGCGAGACGCGGCAGATCCGCATTGTCGTACCACACCGCGATGGCGATGTACTGGTGCTCGGCATTGAACTCGTGCCGAATTTGATCGTGCAGCAATCCGTGGAATTTGCTGCGAGGGCTCTCCGGATGATTGGACATGCCTTGACATTAACGCCGAAAAGTGGCGCTGTCATGCAAGTGCATCCTTAATGAGGATAGTGTTGCCTTATCGAATAGAGGATAGTGTTGCCTTATCGATTGCGGCCCGTTCCAGCCATTTTCGGGACGGAGTGGTTCACTTCGGGTACCGCCGAACGCAGTTCCCGGGCCACGAACTCCTCGACGTCGAACAGGTTTCCGGCCGAACGATCCACCACCGCCAACAGGGTGGACATACCGGCCACATCCTGCTGCTGGCATTCGAGCAGCCAGCTCACGAATTGCTCCCCGAGCGGATCACTCCATTCCCGGGCCAACCGCGCGAGTTCGGTCACCTGATCGGTCAGCGTCTCCTCCCTGGCCAGCAGGAAAGCTATTGCCGTACGCGGTGATTCGAAAGTCTGCCGGACTTCCTCCAGGCCTCCGATGGTGATATCCAGATCCCGATCGATCAGATACTGCACAATTCGCAACGCATGCCCGCGATGCTGTTCCGACCGCAGATAACAATGACCGGCCAATTGCGGTAACCGTTGAATATCGAAGTACACCGCGGCGGCCAGATACTGCTGCGAGGCGGTGAGTCCGTGCCGGACCTGCGCGCGCAGCTGGGCGATGAAGGGCTGAGCCAGATCGCTGTCGTGCATGTGATCGACGTTACTGTATTTTCTGCGTCGCCTCCGGCGCCGCGGGGTCGGGGCCCTCGTGACCCCGGTTCTTCACTCCTACGCTCAGTCGCATCGCTCCTTCGCTTCGTCGCTCCAGAACCGGGGCGGGCCCCGACGGCGGTGTGGACCATCAGTAGGAGTCGGGAGTCGGGAGTCGGGAGACGTGGACAAGGGTGACTCGTCGAGCCGACGCGGATCGAGCGACCTCGCTGGCTCGTGTGTTGCCCACCTGTGGAATAAATCCGCTCGTGCCCGGCCGCAGGGTTCCCTCGCCATATCGCTCCGGAGGCCAAAGGTGGGGCGCATCCATGGGGCAGGCCCTTAGATTCGTACTCCGGCCCCTCGGAATCAGCACGATTGCGATGTAGCCCGTACGCCGGCGCACTGTCTTACGACGGGTCAGGACACCAGCGCTGCGGGGCCACACCCATCCTCACTGTCTTACGAGACACCTCGAAGGGTTGAGGCCCGTCTCGCCGTTCAGCCCTCGAAAGCGCATGAGCCGAAGGCTCGAGTCTCGAGGGCTGAACGACGGGACCGAGGGGGCCTCGACCCGCGCCGCCGCAGGCGGCGCCAAAAGACACAGCTCATTCCCCGGTGAGGTCTGCCGGGATCGGATCACCGTTGGCCAGGGCCTCGAAGAAACGGTCGGCATCGGGGTCGGCCCACAGCAGGACGTTTCCGCTGTCGGTATCGGTGAAACCACCCACCGGAACCGTGGTGGCGAGGGTGTCGCCGCGTAGCGCCCAGGCCAGGCGGGCCAGATCCCAGATATGGTCGCCCTTGTCGACGGTCAGCGAACCAGCGGTATCGCTGAGCATCGGCCACAGGGCGAACGGGTTGGCGAGCGTGCCGGCACTGGTCGCTTTTTCGAGCAGGGCCGAGAGGAACAGGCGCTGGTTGTTCATCCGGTCGATATCGGCCAGGGCGGTGGCGCGGCTTCGTACGAAACCGAGGGCCTGCGGGCCGTTCAGCTCCTGACAGCCGGCCGGGAGGTTGATACCGGCCAGGGGGTCGTCGATGGCCTGCGGTACGCATACATCGATTCCGCCCAGCGCGTCGACGACGCCGGCGAAACCGGCGAAACCGATCTCGCCGTAATGGTCGATGCGCAGGCCGGTCGCGGTCTCCACCGTCTGGATGAGCAGTGGGGCGCCGCCGAACGCGAAGGCGGCGTTCAATTTGTCCTGGCCGTAGCCCGGGATATCGACATAGGAATCCCGCGGCAGACTCACCAGGGTGGTACGCCCCGACGGTGGGATGTGCACCAGGATGATCGTGTCGGTCCGCGGGTCACCCACTTCACCGCCGGTGGCCAGACCGCTTGTCTGCTCGTCGGAGAGCCCGGCCCGGCTGTCCGATCCGACCAGCAGCCAGTTTGTGCCGGCGGTATTACCGACCCTGTCCTCGTAGTCGGCGAGCGCATCGATCCGGGTGAGTGAGCCGTCGAGCTTCACGACCGCATACACCAGCAGGATCACCAAGGCCAGCAGGATCACGAGAAGCCATCGGCCGATATGACGTTTGCGGCGGGGGCGCCGGGGCGGGGGAGCCGCGGGACGGCGCCCCGGCGGGTTCCCCGTGGGCGGCGGTCGGCGGCGGCCGCCACCGTCGAACGGGACAGGACGCTGGGTGGGGGCGTACTCGCCTTCGCGTAGCGGCGCCGGACGCCGGGTCGGGGCCTGGGTGGGCGGAAGCGGTTTCCCGCCGCGACCGGGCGGGCGGACGGGCGGAGCGTTCCGGCCCTGCGGCGGCTGCGACCAGGCGCGCGGCGGTTCGTACCGCTCGGTGGGCCGCCCGGGCTGCCCCGGGCCGGGGTTACGGCGCATGACCTGCGGAGGTTCGACCGGTGGACGGCCGCCCTGCTGCGGCGGAGGTGGGGGACGGCGTGCGCCGGATCGTCCGGGCCCCCCGCTGTGCGGCGGCACCCGGCGCATACGTGGGTCGTCGCCGTTCATCATCATCAGACTCTACTTATCGATCGGGGCCTGCTCTGTTATCACCGAGTTGCGGCCGCTCGACCGCAGGTGAGCAGGCTCGCACCGGTATAGGGTGCTTACCCCGCTAGGGCAGCCAGGACACCCGGCCGTGTAGTAGCCCATATCCGAGATAGGCCACGATATCGATCACAGCGTGCGCGACGATCAGCGGCCACAGCCGCCCGGTGCGCTGCCAATACCGGCCGAACACCAACCCCATCACCACATTGCCGAGCCCGCCGCCCAAGCCCTGATACAGGTGATAGCTTCCCCGCAACAGAGCCGACGCGGCCAGCGCGGAATTGTCCGACCAACCCAGTGCGCGCAACCGTGTCAGCAGAAATGCCACCACCACGATCTCCTCGGCCGCCGAATTCGCACAGGCCGACAGCACGAGGGCGGGAATGCGCCACCAGTGGTCACTGAGTGCATCGGGCACGATTGTCACATTCACGCCGAGTGCCTGGGCGATGAGATACAACCCGAGCCCCGGCAACCCGATCACCGCGGCCAGCGCCAGACCGTGCAGCCCGTCGGGTCGGAACCGGGCCCGGGCCAGGCCGATCGCGCGCGGACCGATACCGCTGCGCCACAGCAGATAGAGCGCCAGCCCCGCCCACGCGGCGAGCCGCAGCACACCGAGCAGCTGGAACAGTAGATCGATGAGGGACTGGGCGGCACGCGAAGAGTTGAGCGCGACTGTCTGCTCGCCGACCCCGCCGGGCGCCAGCGCACTCTCCAATAGCGACAGGGCCGCATTCATACCGCTCAGACCGAAGGTCACACCGAGGACGACCAGGATTTCCAACCGGATCCACCGCTGCTCCCGGGTCCGATCGTCGACCGAGCTGCTCTCACGCATGCTGTGTATATTGCCCCGCCTTCGGCGGCCCCTCGTGACCCCGGCTGTGTTTATCTGCCCCGCCTGCGGCGGGGCTGGCGGGGCCCTCGTGACCCCGGTTCTTCACTCCTGCGCTCCTCCGCTTCGCTCCCCCGCTCCGTCGCTCCAGAACCGGGGCGGGCCCCGCCTTTGTGGTGGGCCTCGCGTTCGGCGTCGTGGCGGGTCCGGCTCGGGTGGCTCGGGTGCTCGATTCCGGTTGCTGTGTTCCTTCGTTCTGTTGCTCCAGGACTGGGGTAGGCGCTGCCTTTGTGGTTGGCTCAGCCTCGGTGAGGCGGTCGGGGTCTTCATGGCCTCGGGTCACCGCTTCGTTGTTCCGGCTCCGGGCGGGCCCGACGATGGATGTGGACCATCGGAGTGGAGGACCGAAGGCGATCGTGTGCAGGCCGAGGAGGTGGTCCCGGGTGTGCTGTGGCCGGTCCGGTGGGTTTCCGACATCGCTTCTGCTCGCTGGTCGCTGAGTACGAGCGGGTACTGCGCGAGGTCGGTCGGTGTGCTCCTTCGCTCTGTTGCCCGGAATCGGAGCGGATATCGATTTCCGGGTTCGACTGTCGGAGCGCGTAGCGGACGGGTCGGGCGAACGTGCCCGGGTCGATCGGCAGGTTCACGGCCCGCCGCCGGTCGCCGACATTCGGGCGATGGTCGCGTGCGCTCGCCGGCGTGCATCGATGTTCCGGAACCGGGTGCATCTGCCGCGGTGTGGACCTGCCCGCCGGGACGGAGCGATCCCGGGTAGCTCGCTATCCGCGACGCAGGCCGTTGAGGAACGGGCAGCCGGCCAGGGTGCGGACCGCGCGTCCCAGAGCTTCGACGTTTTCTGCGGGGGTCGCGAACGGGAGCCGGAAGTCGTGGTCGCCGTCGATGCCCTCGATCCGCAGGGTCAGTCCGTAGCGGTCGATGGCGAGGGGGTGGATGCGGCCGTGGCGCAGTTTCGCCGGCAGATGCCGGGCGAGTTGGGCCACCACATCGGCGTGATCGGCGTCGAGGTGTTGCAGCCACGCCGACTCCATATCGCAGAACGGGTCGGGCGCGGCCGAGCGCAACTCGTCCACGCAGACCGATTCGGCGCCGGCGGAGTCGGCCACCACGGCCGAGTTCAGGACCAGGCGCAGCAGGGTGGTGGTGTGGCCGATATCGAGGAGGCCGGGGTGCGGATGTTCCTCGGCGACCGCGGTGACCAGGGTGCGCTGGGCGCGTGCGGGGACGCCGCGGATCCAGCCACGTAACCAGACCAGTGAACGGACTGGTTCGCGTAGGGGCAGCGGCGCGTGATCGGTGAGTTCGAGGACGGCAGGTGCGCCCGCGATGGCGGTGCCGGCGGCGTACACGGCCGCGCTGTCGTTGGGTACCGCTAGCACCACGTCCCCGCACTGGCGCAGGAAGTGCACCGACACCGGGGTGGGATCCGCGCCGGGTAGGGCGAGCACGGCCTGCTCGGCGTGTGCGCAGGCGCTGCGGACTCGTTCGGCGGTGGACGGGGCGGTGGACGGGGCGGGGGCGGTCGGCGCCATCGGTACCTCCATTGCGGGCGAGCCCGACTTCACAAGCGATAATTAGGTTAACCTAAGCTAAGTTATAGTCGGTGGCGGCGCAAGAGCATCGACGCCACCGGCTGCCGTACTCGTCCCGGCGCGAGGTCGTGGGTGGGCGTCGGCCGGAACGGACCTGCGCTTACGATCGAGAAGTGGTAGCTGGTGAAACTCGGCCGGTGCTCGTCGAACTGACCGTCCCGAAGCGGGTGACCGAACGCGGACTGGTCGACGGGCTGGTGGTGCAGACCGGGACGTTCAACGGCAAGCGCATGGTCGCGCCGACCCTGCCCGACGAGCAGGTCGCCGATCTGCTGGCAGAGGTCGCACACAGTCCGGACGGTTTCGCCGCATGCAGCGACAGCGGCGCCCACGCGCTCGCGATCCTCGCGGGTACCGCCGCGGCGCTCTGCGGCGAGGATATTCGCAGTGCCCTGAGCAGCCCCGATACCGCTTTTCTGAACGGTCTCTCCAGTGGCGCGATCGAGGCGGTCCGCGAGATGCTGCTCGGTATCGAAAGCGATGAGCCCGCCGAGCTGGAGCGGGACCTGCGCGCGGCGTTGGGCTGATCCGGGCGGCGGGCCGCCCGGCCCGTCCGCAACGGCCGGAAATCCGCACGGCGGCACGGTCCCGGGCTGCCCGGGTACTTGCTCCGGATCGCCGGGATCCGGTGATCGGCGGGACCGGCCTGCGCACCAGTAGTCTCGTAGACGTGCCGCGTATCGCCTATTTCGGTCCGTCCGGAACTTTCACCGAGATGGCCCTCGCCGAATTCGAGAACTCGGGGTCCTTCGACGCACCGGTCGAGCGGATCGCCGCGCCCAGCCAATCCGCCGCCCTGGACCTGGTCCGGTCCGGCGAGGTGGTAGCGGCAGTGGTGCCGATCGAGAGTTCGGTGGAGGGCTCGATCTCGGCGACCCTGGATTCGCTGGCGATCGGCCCGCGGTTGCAGATCATCGCGGAGGTCGAACTGGAGGTGAGTTTCACCATCGTCGCGCGGCCGGGTACCGCGATCGACGCGGTGCGAACCCTCGCGGCCTACCCGGTAGCGCTCGCGCAGGTCCGGCAGTGGGTGCGGGGCACCTGGGGGGAGGTGGCCCTGCACACCTCGAATTCCAATGCCGCCGCCGCCGAGGACGTAGCGGCCGGGCTGGCCGACGCCGGCGTCTCCACCACGCTCGCCGGGGAGCGGCTCGGACTGATCTCGCTCGCCACCGGCGTCGCCGACCACGATCAGGCGGTCACCCGGTTCGTGCTGGTCACCAACCCCCGGGTGGCACCGGCCCCCACCGGCACCGACCGCACCTCGATAGTGCTCGAGGAACTGCCGAACCTGCCCGGTTCGCTGATGCGCGCCTTCGCCGAATTCGCTACTCGCGGTATCGATCTGACCCGGATCGAATCCCGGCCGACCCGGACGGGCATGGGCACCTACCGCTTCTACCTGGACTGTGTCGGCCATATCGAGGACGCCGCGGTGGCGGAGGCGCTGAAGGCACTGCATCGCACCGCCCGGATCCGGTTCCTCGGATCCTGGCCGGCCACCTCGGCGACCGGCACCCCGCCGCCGTCGGACGAAGATGCCGCCCTCTGGTTGACGCAGCTACGCAAAGGGGTGGCCGACCTGTGATGCGATACAGCGACACCGCACTACCTCCGCCGTCGCCGCGGGCCGCGGGCAACAGCTGTGCAGTAGGCGTCGCGAAGGGATACCCGCGCCCTCGTCGCGGTCTCCGCGGGGCGCATGAACCAGCTCTGAAGGAGGCGCCGTGAGTGCGAGACTGATCCTGGTGCGACACGGGGAGACCGAAGGCAACGTCGCCAAGATCCTGGATACGAAGCTCCCCGGGCTTCCCCTGACCGAACGCGGTGCGGCCCAGGCGAAGGCATTCGGTTCGGCCCTGCTCGCTCCGCCGCGTGCGCTGTTCCATTCGCAGGCACTGCGTGCCCGGCAGACAGCCGGTTATATCGAGGCCGCCACCGGCGTGCCCGCCTCGGCACGCGACGGCGTGCACGAGGTGCAACTCGGTGATCTGGACGGGCGCAGTAGCCAAGAGGCCCATGACCGGTTCCAGGCGGTCTATCGGTCATGGCACGAGGGCAGGCTCGACGAGCGTGTCGACGGCGGGGAATCGGCACGTGAGGTGCTGGACCGTTTCGTTCCGGTCGTCACCGATCTACGGACCGAGTTCCTCGACGGTGGCGGCAGCGGAGATGTTCTGGTCGTCACCCACGGTGCCGCCATGCGGTTGATCGGTAGGTTCCTGGCCGGGGTGGCGCCACCGTTCAGCACCAACAACCATCTGGACAACACCGAGACGATCGAGCTCGTCCCACTGCCCGGCGGCGGCTGGGAATGTGCCCGCTGGGGCCGCTTCGTCCCGCCGTTCGGCGTGCAGGCCGAGCCCGGTGCCGACGATCCGATGGGCTGACTGCGGTCAGGCGAGTTTCGGGTTCCGGGGGAATGCGGCGCGTTCGGGCAGCGATCGGATCAGGTCCTGCAGTGCGAGCCGGAGTCGGGCCTCGGTCCCGCTGCTGAACGAAGTCCATTTGGTGCCGTCGTCGGCCCGGCTGGCCGTCGCGATGAAACGGCCCGCACGGGTATCGAATACGGCGATATGGTTTTCCGCGATATCGCGGCTGGCATCGCCGTAGACGACTCCCGCGATTTCCGCGTGTGAATCGCAGTGTGCCATGGCCGTAGCGATCGCCTGCGCGTCCCGTGGCGGGTTGCCGACTTCGCCGAGCCGGGCCGCGGTGGCCGCCGGGTCGCCGGCATCGTCGAAGATCGGGACCAGTTGTTCGGTGGGCGCGTTCATTCCGGTGAGTTCCAGGGCCTCGGCCCGGCCGAGTGCCATGATGACCGGACCCGGCAGATCATCGCCTGCTTCGTCGATCACATAGGACTCCGGCCCCCGGAGGGCGACGGTGACGAGATCGTCGCCCTTCGCCAGACACATGCGGCTCACCTGCCCCGCGACGATCAGCCGCAGCGCGACCACCCAGTGCGGCCGGTACAGGCCGCGCAGGCGATCCTCGAGTTCGGGATGAATTCGCTCGCCCTCCAGCAGATCCCGGTCGGTGAGCGACCGGGCCGCAGCCTCCATCGCGGCGTCGTGGTCGACCTGATTGTCGTAGCGACCCCGCGCGTCGAGCACCACGGGCACCTCATCGATTTCCAGCGCCTCCAAGAGGTACTGCATTTCGTCGAGGGACAGCGTGACCGCCGCGAGTGTCGACGGTCCGCGCCCTGCACCGAGCACCGTCACTTGTCCGCTCGTGGCGGTTCGCCACCGATCACGCCGTCGGCGATGAAGCGACCGTCGGCGAAATGGTCACCGCGCAGGTATTCGGCACCGTCGTGGTCCTGGTCGTCTTCGCCGGCCGCGCGTGAGTTACCCAGCAGCGGACTGGAGGACGAGCCGGTACCGGCCGGGCGAACCGGGGCGGTCTCGCCGCGGGTGACCGCGACGCTCTCGGTGGCCGGGGCTGCGGCGTTCGCGGCCGGGGCACCCCAGCCCTCGGGCACCTTCAGGCCGCCGTTGTTCAGGCCGAGTGCCGAACCGCTGGGCATTCCGCCCGCGCGGGTCGCCGCCGCAGTGGTGGCAGCTACGGCTCCGGTCACCATCGAAGGGGCCAAGGGTGCTACGGCTCCGGTCACCGGCGCGGCGGGACCGGTGGCCGCGACGAGGGCGTTGGCGCCCAGGTTGCCGACGGTGGTGACACCGGTACCCGCCACCGACCCGGCCACATTCGCCGCCTGCGTCGCGGCGCTGGCCAATCCCGGATTCTGGGCCAGCGCGGTACCGGCCGCGGCCAGCATCTTCACCGGATCGCCGTTGGCTTCCTTCATGGCATCCTCCGCGGAGGACGAATCCACCCGGCCGGCGCCGTTGGCTATCGGTGGCGGCGTGAAGAATTCACCGGGGGTGAGCACCGTGGCGGTGACGGCAGCCTCGTAGGTCTCCATGGTGAGCGCGGCCCGCAGATCCAGTGCGGCCTTGGCGGCCTCGGCCACCTCGGAGGTGCCGTTCAGCACACCGCCGGTGGAATGTGCCGCCGCCCGAGCGGCATTCACCGCCACGATCTCCGGAATACTCGGCATGGCGATCGAGGCGACGGTATACGCGGTGGCCTGCGAGGCGGCCTTGGTGCCGAGGGCGGCGGCCATGGTGCTCTGCTGCTCGGCCCACCCGGTGAACCCGACCAGCCGGGCCAGGGCACCGATACCGTTGATGCTCTGCATACCCACGCCGAGCTCCGCCATCACCCGGACCACGGTCGCGGTGGCGTCCACCCACGCGCCGGTGAGCCCACCCCACGCGCCGGCGGCCGCGCTCATCGGAATGGCGTGCGAGCCCGCGTTCAGTGCGATCGAATTCCCCTCGGCGAGTCTGGGCAGCCAGAACACCCCGGTGATACCTGCGGTCATGCTTGTTTCTCCCCTTGTGAACTATCGATGGTGAATCGGCGGTATCGCCGCAGCTGCGTGGTCACCGTGTTCTGCTCCTCGGCGCCGGTATGCGTCGCGACCGGATGGCTAGGCGGCGATCGACCCGAACGCCGCGCCGGTGAGCGTGAGAACACCCGCCGAGGCCGCATCCTGGACCAGGTACTGGGCCAGCTGGGTGCGCAGGATGGCGGCGGTGTGGTGCAGCTCGAGGACGGCCTGGCCGAGCGAGGTCTGATGGGTGGCGGCGGCCTTGTTCATATGCATCGCGCCGTGGATCGAGGCCTCGTCGGCGCCGGACGGCGCGACATAGGTGGCCGGTACCGTGGCCGCGGCCACTCCCGAAAGCCTGTCGGCGAGCAGATCCAGCTCGACCGCGGCGGCGAGGATGAGCTCCGGTGTGACGTCTACGTTGCCGATCATGTCCTCGACTCCTTCTTGTGGCGGCTCTTGGGCGGAACCACGAGAATTCCCCCTACGAGTTAGGACGCGATACCCCCGCTGACGGTTCCATCGAATCCAGAACTTCTTCCGGTCGGCCCAGCCCCCGCCCTTGCATCCCCTGCCGGCTTGTTGCTGGACAGGTCTGAGCTTAACCCCATCCCAGCTGATGGAGACGCTCTTCGTCAATCCCGAAATAGTGTGCGATTTCGTGGATCACGGTGATCCGCACTTCGTCGACCACCTCGGCCTCGTCGGCGCACACTTCGAGCAGGGCGTCCCGGTACACGGTGATGGTGTCGGGCAGCGACCCGCCGTAGTGGCTGTCGCGTTCGGTCAGCGCGATCCCGTGATAGAGCCCCAGCAGGTGGGGTTCGTCGGGATTACGCGGTTCGATCAGGATCACCACATTGTCGATGGCGCGGGTCAATTCGGCCGGGATCTGGTCCAGCGCATCACCGACCAGCTCCTCGAATCGGGTCTCGGACATGTGGACCGGCATCGACGGGCTCCGGCCTAACGGGGCGCGGGCCGCGGTTCCGGCTGCGGGGGCAGCGGGGCGGCACCGGGCAGCGGTTTGGGGGTCGACCGCCCGGAATTGGGCGGCGGCACCGGCTCCTGGCCGTTGATGAGCAATTTGCCCCGGGCCGGACCCACGATCGGTGCGAAACCCTCCTGGTCGGCACCTTTTCCGACCATGCAATCGAGTTTGCGGCTTCCGGCCAGCCAACTGCGTACATCGATGAAATCGAAGAACACCGTGAGTGTCTTGTCCCGCAGGACATGCGGGCCGCCGAGATAGTCGTTGGTGAGTCGGCCGCACTCCTCCTCCAGGAACCGGTCCTGGTCCTCCTTGGCGGGCGGACCACCGGGGAAGCGCTGCGACAGATCCACGGTGGCCGCGATCTCGACCGCGTGCTCCTGGCCGCAGTCGATCGGGTCGGTCGGCAGGTTCTGGCTGATACCGAGGCAGACTCCCGGTTCGTAGACCTTGGACTGGTCGCCGTCGGTGACCCGGCCCGTGGTGGCGACCGGATTACCGCTGAGCCCGGGAACCTGCAGTCCGCAGCGCAGCATCCGGTCACCGGAATTGAGCCAGCCGTCGTTGCTCGGGTACATGAGCCCCACCGCGTAGCGGCCGCGTGGGTCGAGCCTGCCGTTCAGATACCGCTGGGCGGCGGGTTCGCAGTGCTCCTCGCGGAGTTCGGTGAGCCGCAGCGAATCGGGCCACGGCGCGTCGGGGCCGAATTCGGAACCGGGGTACTGGCTCAGATCGATGGTGTCGGTGACCTCGAAGAGATGTTCACTACCGCAATCGAGTTCGACCAGATCGGAATGATCGGGCCTGGTCCAGGTGAGACAGTCGCCGGTGCCCACCGAGGCGAAGACCTTGTCGGCCTTGGCCACCGCGCCGCCCGGGCTGCGGGCCTGCAGATTCGAATCGTTGTCGAAGCCGCTCACCAGCATGGTGCCCAGGGCCGCGACCACCGCGCCCACGGCCACCGCGAGCAGCCCCCAGCGCAACCTGGGCGCCGGGATCCGTCGCGGTTGGCCACCGGGGCGACGGGAGCTGCCCGGGGTTCGGGAACGGGTTCGGTTGCGGCGCTGCTCGGCCGCCGAACCCCGGCCCGGGGTATCGGGCGATGCCGGACCGTCGGACCGCGGGCGCGCGGAATCGGTCCTGCGACCGCGACCCGGCCGGCCGGTACGCGAGCGCAACGATTGGGCGCCGCGAGGGACGCGCCGGTTGGTGGGCTCAGTTTCGGAGGACATCGCGGTCCATCATGGCAGCGCAGTACCCGAACGTGCCACGAACCCGGCCGATCGGTATGGCGGGTGTGTTGCGGAAGTCGGGTCCGTGGGCCCCGGGGGCGATACTCGGTTGAGGCGGGAATTCCGGGACCATTACGCTGGTCAGCCATGATCGACCTCCGCCTCCTGCGCGATGATCCCGAGCTGGTCCGCGCCTCGCAGCGAGCCCGGGGCGAGAACCCGGCCCTCGTCGACGCGCTGCTCACAGCCGACAGCGCGCGCCGATCCGCGATCGCGACCGCCGACAAATTGCGCGCCGAGCACAAGGCCATGGGTAAGCAGGTCGGTAAGGCGAGCAAAGAGGAACGCCCCGCGCTGCTGGCGCAGGCGCAGGAGATGTCGGTCCGGGTCAAGGAGGCCGAGACCGCGCAGAACACCGCCGAGGCCGAGATGCAGGACGCCCATCGGGCGATCTCGAACGTCGTCCAGGAGGGTGCCCCCGCGGGCGGGGAGGACGATTTCGTCCTGCTGGAGACCGTCGGCGAGATTCCCCAGTTCGATTTCACCCCCCGCGATCACCTGGAGCTGGGTGAGGCGCTCGGGTTGATGGATATGGAGCGCGGCGCGAAGGTCTCCGGTTCACGGTTCTATTTCCTCACCGGTTACGGCGCGCTGTTGCAGCTCGGACTGCTGCAGCTGGCGGCGCAGCGGGCGGTGGCCAACGGATTCACGATGATGATCCCGCCGGTACTGGTCCGGCCCGAGATCATGGCGGGTACCGGTTTCCTGGGCCGGCATTCGGCCGAGGTGTACCACCTGGAGGAGGACGACCTGTATCTGGTCGGCACCTCGGAGGTGCCGCTGGCCGGTTACCACGCCGACGAGATCCTCGACCTCGGTGCGGGTGCGAAGCGCTACGCGGGCTGGTCGTCGTGTTTCCGGCGCGAGGCCGGCAGCTACGGCAAGGACACCCGCGGGATCATCCGCGTGCACCAGTTCGACAAGGTCGAAATGTTCGTTTACACCCGTCCCGAGGATGCCGACGCCGAGCACCGGCGGTTGCTGGCGTGGGAGCGGGAGATGCTCGCCGCCCTGGATGTGCCCTATCGGGTGATCGATGTGGCGGCCGGGGATCTGGGCAGTTCGGCGGCCCGGAAATTCGACTGCGAGGCGTGGGTCCCCAGCCAGGGCACCTACCGCGAGCTCAGCTCGACCTCGAACTGCACGACCTTCCAGGCGCGCCGGCTGTCGGTCCGCTATCGCGACGAGAACGGCAAACCACAGATCGCCGCCACGCTCAACGGCACGCTCGCCACCACTCGATGGCTGGTCGCGCTGTTGGAGAACCATCAGCAGGCCGACGGTTCGGTTCGGGTTCCCGCAGCTCTGGTGCCGTTTGTCGGCACCGAGCTACTGACTCCGCCCAGCTGATGGGGTTCATCGGCGAGAAATCGGGGTACTCGATATCCCCGGTTGGGTCGCCGGTGAGCTGATCAGTTGTTTAGGCTGTTCATCGTGCGAGCAAGCGGGTCTCGCGGCGATACCCGAACGCGGGTACGGGCCGCGTCTGGTGTGGCGACTGCCATGGTCATGTCCCGGACCACCGGGGCCTTCTACGTCATGGGCGGTGTGCTCGGTCTGCTGGTGACCGCGGTCGCGCCCACCCAGGTGCTGCATCCGGGTGACGAGGGCAATCGGACGCTGGTCGGTTCGGCCGCGGCGGTCGCCCTGTTGCTGGGGATAAGCCTGCTCGGGTGGGGTCCGCGGATGCCGCACTGGCTGCACCACGTCTATGTGGTGCTGGCGACGGTTCTGGTGACCATCGCCGTGCATTCCTTCCCGAATACCGTCGCGGCGATAACTCTCGCCTCGTTCTATGTCTTCGTGGCCTGCGACGCGGCGTTGTTCTTCGCCTGGACACAGGCGGTGGCCCATATCGCGCTGTGTATGGCGCTGTGCCTGTGGGTGCTGCCGACCCGTGCCGGGTTGCCGTGGTGGGCCGGCATCATTCCGGCCGGTATCACCTTCGGTGTGGGGGTGGTGGTGGGCATCCTGACCCGAATGGCGTCGGAGGCCGATATCGACACCCTCACCGGATTGCTGAACCGCCGTGGTTTCGATCGCGCGCTCAACAACGCGCTCGAACAGGCCGACCGATCCGGACAGGCACTGGCACTGGTACTGGTCGACCTGGACCGCTTCCAGAAGGTCAACGATCATCTCGGCCATCGGGCGGGCGACGCGGTACTGCAGAAGGTCGCCGATACCTGGGCCGCCCTGCTGGGGCCCGACCAGCGCCTGGCCCGCTACGGCGGCGATGTGTTCGCGGCGCTGTTGCCCAACACCACCGAGCAGGCCGCGATCCTGCTCACCGAGGAACTGCGCGCCGCGGTCAGCACCGGGTGTTCGGCGGGTGTCACCTCCTGGCAGCCGGGCGAATCGGCGTCGCTGCTGGTCAGCCGGGCCGATGTGGGTCTGTACCGGGCCAAGCAGGCAGGGCGTAACCGGACGGTGCTGGAGTCGGGACACCGTACGCCGCTGGCCGAGGAACTGCGTGAAGCCATCGACACCGGCAGCCTGGATGTGCACTACCAGCCGATCGTCAGCCTCGGTGACGGTGGCGAGAAGGCTGTCGGCGTGGAGGCGCTACTGCGCTGGTCGTCGAGTGCACAGCCCGATGTCACCACCGAAGGCCTGATCCGGGTCGCCGAGGAGTACGACCTCATCGCCGACCTCGACGAGCTCGTATTGCGCCGGGCCTGTGCGGACGCCGCGCAGTTGCAGGACACCTTCGCCGCACTCGAACTGACCCTGAACGTGAACGTCAGTGGTCTGGAGCTGGCGGAATCCGGTTACGCGGACAAGGTGGCCGGGATCCTGGAGAGCACCGGCTGGCCCGCGGACCAGCTGGTGCTGGAGGTGACCGAGACCGAACTGGCCGCGGAATCCGATACGGCCATCGCGAACCTGCACACGCTGCGCGACCGCGGTGTCCGGATCGCCATCGACGATTTCGGTACCGGATACTCCTCGCTCAGCCGGTTGGCCACCCTGCCCAGCGATATCATCAAGGTCGACCAGTCGTTCGTGGCCGCCATCCGTTCCGATTCGCCCGCACCGCCGCTGCTCGGCGTGATCGCCGCGCTCAGTAAGTCGCTGGACCTGCAGGTGATCGCCGAAGGTGTGGAAACCGAACACCAGGCCGCGGTGCTCACCGAACTGGGGTTCGCGCTGGCCCAGGGTTATCACTACAGCGATTCGCATCCGGTGGCCGATCTGATCGGCGATATGAACAGCCTCGGTTCGCTGCAGTCGCGGGCGCTGGGCGCCGCCCCGGCCGAAGAGAACGGCTGGGTACCGTTGTGAGCCCGCGAACCGGCGGCCGGCGCCGCCTGCGGTCCGCACGGAAATTCGCTTGACCTGTCGTCGCGGCGCGCGGATGCTGATCGCTATGCGATTGGTCTTCTACCACCGTTGAGCCGGGTCCACGGATTCCGGCCGGGAGACAGGACTACGCGCGCTCGCCCTGCGAGCGACCCTGTTCGCTGCCACCGGTGACCTGGTTCCCTACTACGCGCTGTACGCGCTCCTCTTCGCCGACCACGGCTTCGGGCCCGGACAGATCTCGTTACTGCTCGCGTTCTGGTCGGTGACCGCCTTCCTGTTCGAGGTGCCCTCGGGGGCGTGGGCCGATACCGTGTCCCGCCGCGGCCTGCTGATCCTGAACGGCCTGTTGATGGCATCCGGGTTCGTGGTGTGGACCGTGGCGCCGTCGTACGTGGGCTTCGCACTCGGGTTCGTTCTGTGGGGTGTGGCGAGTTCTCTGCGGTCCGGGACCTTCGAGGCCCTGGTCTACGACGAACTCGCTGCCCGCGGTGCGGCCCGGAGCTACGCCCGGGTGATCGGGTTCACCCGTTCGGCGAGCGAGTCGAGCGCGGTGATCGCGATCCTGGCTGCCACCCCGTTGTATCTGTGGGGCGGTTACCAGCTGGTGGGCTGGGTGAGTGTGGGGTGCGCCGTGGCGCACACCCTGCTGGCGGCGAGCCTGCCCGCTGCGCCGAAATCCGTATCGGCCGCCGAAGTGGGTGAGTTCGAGGATGCCGATGCCGTCGCCCCGGCTGCCGCGGCCCCGGTGGTCATCACACCGAGCCCGCGCCCGGCGATTGTCGGGCCGGGCGCTGATGAGCAGGCCGCCGGCGAACAGGGAACATTGCGACGCTATCTGCGGATGCTGCGCACCGGTGTCGCCGAGGCTGTGCGGGTCCGGCGGGTCCGGCACGGCGTGGTGCTCGGTGCGCTGCTCTACGGGATCACCGCGTTCGACGAGTACTTCGGCCTGGTCGCCGGGGAAGCCGGTGCCGCCACCTCGTTCGTACCCGTTCTGGTGGGTGTGACCGTTCTCGGTTCGCTGACCGGTTCACTGCTTGCCGGTCGGACCGAGGCGGTTCCGGCACGTGCCCTCGCCCGGGCCCTGGGGGCGGCCGGTGTGCTGTTCGGTGCGGGCGCGGTCGTCGCGGGTCTCGCGGTGCGCTGGCCGGGCGCGGTCTATGTGTGCACCGGGCTCGGGTTCGCGGCGATCGCCGCCGCCTACGGGGTGGTGTACAACGCGGCGATCGTGGCCGAGGCTCGGCTCCAGGACGCCATCAGCGGACCCGCGCGCGCCACGGTGATGTCGGTATCGGGGTTGTTGGAGGAACTGGTGTCCCTGGCCGTTTTCGGATTCGTCGCGCTGGCCACGTTGTGGCTGTCGGTTTCCACCACGATCGCACTGCTCGGGATCGCCATCGTGGCGCTGGCCGGATTGACCCCGTTCTGGCTACCGCCGCGGCCGGCGCCGCAGCAGTGACCGCCGGGTGCGGAACTCGACATTCCGGCCGGCCGGAGCGGAGCGTCTCCGTCGGTAGGGTTCGGTCATGGTTGCGCGGCGTTCGGGTCTGGGTTTCGGGCTGTTGATCGGAGCCGGAGTCGCCGTACAGGGCCGGATCAACGGGGAACTGGGGGTACGTCTCCAGGACGGTGTCGCCGCGGCGGTGGTGAGTTTCGGCAGCGGTTTCCTGGTACTGCTCGTGGCGGTACTGCTCAGTTCCCGGCTCCGCGCGGGCCTGCGGGCGATCCGTGGATCACTCGCGGCGGGCGAACTGCGGCCTTGGCAGCTGCTCGGCGGGCTTTTCGGCGCGCTGTTCGTGGCGAGCCAATCGCTGACCGTGGCCGCGCTCGGGGTCACCGCGTTCACCGTCGCAGCGGTTTCCGGCCAGTTGCTGAGCAGTCTGCTCGTGGATCGGCTGGGTGTCGGGCCGGCCGGTCGCGCTCCGGTCACCACCGCCCGGCTCGGCGGGGCCGTGCTCGCCGTCGCCGCGGTACTGCTGGCCGGGTCCGGTGGTGCCGCGACGGTATCGCTGCGGACTTCGTCCTGGCTCGCGGGTGTACCCGGGCCGGTGCTGCTCGCCCTGCCCGCGGCGGCCGGGATCGGACTCGCCTGGCAGCAGGCCTGGAACGGCCGGATCGGCGCGACCGGGAGCCCGTTCGCGGCGACGGTGATCAACTTCGCTGTCGGGCTGGTGGGTCTGCTGATCGTGGAAGTACTGGTGGTGGCCCGGGTGGGGCTGCCTGCGGAATTCCCGCGTGAACCATGGCTGTATCTGGGCGGCGTGATCGGTGTGCTGTTCATCGCCGCGGGCGTGCTGGTGGTGCGGTGGGTGGGGGTGCTGCTGATGGGGCTGAGCACGGTAGCGGGTCAACTGATGTCCTCGCTCGTCCTGGACTGGGCCCTACCCACGGGTGCGGAACTGTCGGCGGTGAAACTGCTCGGTTGTGTGCTGACCTTGATCGCGGTGGTCGTCGCGGCTCGGGCCCCGGCCCCGGGCGACCGGGAACCGGTGAACTGAACGGACGTGCCGGGCCCCGGAATATCCGGAGCCCGGCACGATCGGACCGGCGATCAGTGATCAGTGCGTCGGACGGAAGTTCCGCAGCCGCAGACTGTTGCTGACCACGAACACCGAGGAGAACGCCATGGCGGCACCGGCCAGCATCGGGTTGAGCAGACCGGCCATCGCCAGGGGGATCATCGCGACGTTGTAGCCGAAGGCCCAGAACAGGTTGCCCTTGATCGTGCCGAGGGTACGGCGGGCCAGCCGGATGGCGTCGGGCGCGGCCGTGAGATCGCCCCGGACCAGGGTGAGATCGGCGGCCTCGATGGCGATATCGGTCCCGGTGCCGATGGCCAGGCCCAGATCGGCGCGAGCGAGCGCGGCGGCATCGTTGACGCCGTCACCGACCATCGCGACCCGTTTGCCCTCCCGCTGCAGGCGTTCGATCACCGCGACCTTGTCCTGCGGCAGTACCTCCGCGATCACCTCGTCGATCCCGACCTGTTCGGCGATGGCGGCCGCCGCGGTGGCGTTGTCGCCGGTGAGCATGATCGGGGTCAGGCCCAGGGCGCGCAGCCGGGAGATCGCCTCGGCGGAGGTCGGTTTCACCGTATCGGCGACGACCAGCACGCCGCGGGCGCGACCGTCCCAGCCCACCGCGACCGCGGTGCGGCCCAGGCTCTCGGCCGCCCGCATGGCCTCCTGCAGCGGTTCGTCGAGGTGCAGTGCGTAGTCGGCGAGCAACGCCGGGCGGCCGACGATCACCGCGTGACCCTCCACGACGCCTTCCACGCCGAGTCCGGCGCTGTTGCGGAAGCTCTCGACCGGGGACAGCCCGGTGCTCCGTTCCCGGGTGCCGTCGGCGATGGCCCGGGCGATCGGATGCTCCGAGGAGTCCTCCAGCGATCCGGCCAGCCGCAGCACTTCGTCGGTGTCTTCGCCTGCCGCGGCCACCACGTCGAGCAGGGTCATCCGGCCGGTGGTGACGGTGCCGGTCTTGTCCAGCACGACGGTATCCACCTGCCGGGTGGATTCCAGCACTTCCGGTCCCTTGATGAGGATGCCGAGCTGGGCGCCGCGTCCGGTACCGACCATCAGCGCTGTCGGTGTGGCCAGGCCCAGGGCGCACGGGCACGCGATGATGAGAACGGCCACCGCGGCGGTGAACGCGGCCGCCACCGAACCGCCGGTGCCGAGCCAGAATCCGAGGGTCGCGACCGCGAGCGCGATGACGATCGGCACGAAGACCCCGGAGATCCGGTCGGCCAGTCGTTGGGCCTGCGCCTTTCCGGTCTGCGCGTCCTCGACCAGTTTCGCCATCTGCGCGAGCTGGGTGTCCGAGCCGACCCGGGTGGCGCGCACGGTGATCCGGCCGCCGACGTTCACCGTGGCACCGGTGACCGTATCGTCGGGCCCGACCTCCATCGGCACCGATTCGCCGGTGAGCATCGACACATCGACCGCCGACGCACCGTCCACGATCACGCCGTCCGTCGCGATCTTCTCGCCGGGCCGTACCACGAACCGATCACCGACGGCCAGCTCGTCGACCGGTATCCGCTCTTCGGTCCACTCGTCCTGCCCGGACTTGCGCAGCACCGAGACCTCTTTGGCGCCGAGCTCCAGCAGCGCCCGCAGCGCCGCACCCGCCCGCCGCTTGGATCGCGCCTCGAAATACCGTCCGGCCAGGATGAAGGTGGTGACCCCGGCCGCGGCCTCCAGATAAATGCTGCCGGTGCCGTCCATCCGGCTGATCGTGAACTCGAACGGATGCGTCATTCCCGGGGTCCCCGCGGTGCCCCAGAACAGTGCGTAGATCGACCAGCCGAACGCGGCCAGGGTGCCGAGCGAGACCAGTGTGTCCATGGTCGCGGTGGCGTGGCGCAGGTTCGTCCAGGCCGCCCGGTGGAACGGCAGCGCACCCCACACCACGACCGGCGCCGCGAGGGTCAGCGACAGCCACTGCCAGTTGGTGAACTGCAGCGCCGGGATCATCGCCATGGCGATGACCGGCACGGTCAGTACCAGCGAGACCAGCAGCCTGGTGCGCAGCCCGTCGGCCGGATCGGCCGGTTCGGTGGTTTCGGGAGTCGCGGCGGGCGGCTTCGGCAGGCTCGCGGTGTAGCCCGCCTGCTCGACCACCGCGACCAGCTCGTCCGGGGCGAGGGTGTCCGGATAGTGCACCCGGGCCTTCTCGGTGGCGTAGTTGACCGTGGCGCTCACACCGTCGAGCCGGTTCAGTTTCTTCTCGATCCGATTGGCGCAGGACGCGCAGGTCATTCCACCGATCGACAGCTCGACCTGTGCGGTCTGCGCGGTCGGGGTAGCGGTCTGTGCGGCGTCGGCCGGCGTCTGTGTGCTCATCATTGGCTCCGTTGGCCGGGAATCAGTGCCCATGGCCGTGTCCGGTGGGTTCGGGGGCGGTTTGCGTGCCGGTCGGGGGATGGCCGGCCGGGTCGCCGGCGGGGTCCGTGACGGGCACGGTGAATTCGGCTCGATGCACGGTCCCGTTGTGGCGGAACTCGAAGAAGAGCCGGTAGTCGCCCGCGCTCGGCGCTGTTACCGCGAAGGTTACGCCCGGTCCGGCCGCGGTGGCCCCGTCACCCGGGTGACCGGCCGGATGGACGTGTAGATAGCCGAGGTCGGCGGCACGCAGCGCCACGAGATGACCGTACGCCCCCAGGTAGGGCTGGAGATCGGTGACCGGCTTCCCGCCCCGGGCCACCGAGAACGTGACATGGGTGGTGGCGCCGGGGGCGACAGCGCCGTCCATGGTCACGGTGTAGCCGTCCACCGTGGCAGTGGTGGTCGCGGCCGGTAGCGGGCCCGGTGTGTACTGCCCCGCGACCCGAAGGTCGGCGCCGAGGGTGAACGGCTGCCCCGCCGCCGTGACGAAATCGGCGAAGACCCGGTGGTCACCGGCCCGGGAGAGATCGACCGGCGCACTCCAGGTGCCGTCCGGCCCGAGCTCCGGATGTAGATGCTGGTATCCGGCCGTATCGCGGCGCACCAGGATCAGGTGCAGGTCCTTCTCGTGATTCGGGGTGTAGCGCGTCACCGCCCGCCCCGCACTGTCCACGATCCGGAACCGCAGGGTCTGCTGGCGGGCCGCGGTGGTGATCGGGTCGGCCAGAACCAGCGTGTAGCCACCAGCGCTGCTGGTCAGCCCGCCGGGACCGGTATCCGCGGCAGGCTCACGCGCCGTGGCGTCATGGGTTTCCGGTTCGCTGTCGATGGTCCCGACGAGCGCCCCGACGCCCAGCGCGACCCCGAACAACGCGACGAGTCCGAGCGCGAACCCCGCGAACTTGGTCGGCGTATTCATTCGATGCTCCGTTTCCGTGGATCCGACGGCCTTCTCCATCCCGCCGCTCCTGTGCAGTTACGGTACCCCCCTAGGGTATTTTGTCAACCATGCAGGTAACGCCCACATCCACAGATCCCCCGCCAAACCAGCAACCCAGGCCCCACCCCCACCCGTCCAACCGGGACACCCCCCGAACCGCCCTCCACGATCGAGTCCGCATCCAGCCCGAATGCCGAATGCCACCGCAACCGAGCGCGTCGAGTTTTACGAGACACCTCAAAGGGTTGAGGCCCGTCTCGCCGTTCAGGCCTCGAAGCGCATGCGCCGCAGGCGCGAGTCTCGAGGCCTGAACGGCGAGACTTCAGGGGGCCTCAACCCCGCGCGCGCCAGCGCGCCGAAAACACAGCACCTTCACAAGCAAGCGCACCTGCCGCCACTTCACCAAGGTGTGACGCATCTGGTCTGGACGGATGGGGGCGCGTGTCCGGCTGGACGAGAGGAGGCACGTATCCGGCTCGGCTGGGGCTCGCGTCCAGCTCGGCCGAGAGGCCCGCGCCGCCCGCTCTCACCGGGGGCCCCGGATCCGATGAAAGGCGCGGACCCGGGACCAACGGACACCACACAAGCCCCGGGCCCACCCCAGGTAACGACCGGCGGGACACACCTCGGAGCACTCCCGCACCCAACCTCACCGACCGGCGTCCGGATGCCGCCGCCCACCCCCGCCGAGTCGTTTCTTCAGGGCCGCTGAACCCGCCGACGCGCGTATTCCTCGGCTTCCAGCACCGCAGCCTGTTCCGGTGTCGGCGCACCACCGCCCAGCCGAGCCGGTACCCACGGCCGGCCGGCCGGCATCGGGTAACCCTCTTGCGCCGCTGTCAGTAGTTCGCTCATCCGCCCACGCAGCGCCGTGGTCACTTCGTCGGCCGAGCCGGCAGCCCGCAGCGGTTCTCCGATGCGGATGTGGACCGGGAAATTGTGGCGGCCCAGCTGTTTCGGGAAGCCCTTGGTCCAGATGCGGTGGGCGCCCCAGATGGCGAGCGGCACGATCGGGGCTTCCGACTCCAGCGCCATCCGGGCCGCGCCCGATTTGAATTCTTTCAGTTCGAAGCTGCGGCTGATGGTGGCTTCCGGGTAGACCACGACAAGTTCGCCGTCGCGTAGGGCTTCGACCGCCCGGCCGAACGATTCCGCGCCCGCGGTGCGGTCGACGCCGATCGCCTTACAGTGCCTCATCAGGAAGCCCACGATGCCGTGTTCGAGTTCGGCTTTCATCATGTATCGCACATTGCGGCCGGATCGGCGTCCCACGACGCCGACTTCCATGAAGTCCAGGTAGGAAGTGTGGTTCACCGCCAGGACGGCGCCGCCCGTGCGCGGCACGTGCTCTTGGCCAACGATGTCGATGCGCACGCCCTGGGCGAAGAAAACCGTGTGCACCAGCCCGGCCAGAATATCGAAAACCGGCTCCCGCGCCATCGCAACTCCTGCTCACTACCTGCGGTTTTCCCGCCTCCTCGGCTGACCTACCGGCGGGTTTGCCTTGCGCGCATCGTGCGCTGTTTCCGTGCCTCCGCGTTCGCTCCGGGCTTGCGCGGCTGTTGCCGGGTTCGGTCAGGCGTCGGAGTCGTCTCGGTCGGCGAGCTCGGCTCGTTTGCGGGCGGCTCGTTCCGCGGTCTCGGCGGCGTCCATCGCGTCGGCTTCTTCCAGGGTAGGCGCACTACCCCCGAGCCGGGCCGGAACCCAGTAGGCGCCGGGTTCGTGTGGGTAGTTCTCCTGCAGTCCGCGGAGCAGTTCCTGCATGGTCGTCTTCAATTCGGCGGTGAGGTCCGCTGCGGGTTCGTAGGGCTGAATCGGTTTGCCGACCGCGATGGAGATGGGGGTGTTGGTGCGGCCCAGTCGTTTCGGGTGACCCTTCGTCCACACCCGCTGTGCGCCCCAGATGACGATCGGGATGATCGGCACATCTGCTTCGAGCGCCATCCGCGCCGCGCCCGATTTCAGGTCCTTGATCTCGAAGCTGCGGCTGATGGTGGCTTCGGGGTATACGCCGACCAGTTCGCCGCGCCGCAGATATTCCAGGGCGGACCGGTAGGAATCGGCGCCCGCGGCCCGGTCCACCGGAATGTGTTTGAGGGCTCGCATGATCGGCCCGGAGATCTTGTTGTCGAAGACCTCGCTCTTGGCCATGAACCGGATATACCGCTTGGGGGTGCGCACCGGCAGTCCCGCGTAGGTGAAGTCCATGTATCCGGTGTGGTTGACCGCCAGTACCGCGCCCCCGGAGGCGGGAATGTTCTCGTCGCCGGTAACGGTGAACTTCAGGCCCTCGAGGAAGAAGACGGTCCGGGCCAGCCCGATGATCGTCCGGTAGACGGGTTCCACAAGTCCGCTAGCGTAGTCGCTGCCATGATGACCGGCAGCGTCCGGCCCGCCGCGCGTGCCTCCGGCCCGCCGGATCCCGGGCCGTCGCGGCTCGGTGATACCCCGGTGTCTCGGCCGAACTCGTATGTACCGCAGGAAAGGTGATCGTCGAAGTGGAACGCGCCCGCCCCGTACCGTTGTGCCGAACCGGCCGTGACACCGGGCGACGCGCCCGGGTTCGGGCTCTTGCCGTGGGGCTCGCCGTATCCGGGATGCTGCTGGGGACCGGATGTGATTCCGTTTCCGGGATCCCGGGCGACGATCCGGGCAGTGCACCGGCGCAGGCAGCCGAGGGCGAGGTGACCAGCACGGAGCAGGCCGCGCCCGGGGGAGTGCCGTCGGACGTTCCCGCATTGCCGCCGGTCCCGGCCGACGCGCCGGTTGTCGGCGCGGTCCCCGGAGTTCCCGGAGCCGCTCCCGCGCTGCAGCGGTTCGCCGCGGATCTGCGCTCCGGCGATATCGCGACGTTGCAGGAATCCTGCTGGACCATCCCGCCGCTCACCGTGCAGACCATGTACGCCGACCCCGACGCGGTGTTGAGTGCGCTCGCCCAGCCGGGTTCGGCGGTGGACGGCACGCTCACCTGGACCGACGGCGTGACCACGGTCACCGCCGACGAACTCGGGGTGGCCGACGGGTATGCCTGCGGCCGGGTTTCGGCCGCGGGGGTGGAACCGGCCTACGACGCCGCCGACGCCCGGCACACCGTGCGCCGCTATCTGGCCCGCACCATCGGTCAGCCGTTGGATGTGGCCGACCGGGAGGACCGGCATCCGCTGGTCTGCGCGGCGAGCCCGGCGACCTGGGATCCGGAGGCCGGCGGCGCGCCGGTGCCCGCGCCGCTGGCACAGAATCCCGGTACCCTCGACGGGATCACCGGGTTCACCGATCAACAGATCAGTTCTCAGCCGTTGACGACCGGATATATGGCTGTCGCGGTGCCGGTGACGAATGCGTCGGGAGTCACTGCGAACCGGACATTTCTACTCGAACAGGGTGATGACGGATACTGCATCGGGGATATCTCGTCCTGACGCACTACCCTGGAAGGCCGTAAACGGTCAGGAGGAGCGAGCTCGTGCAGATCACCAGCGTCGGACATGCGGGATTCCATATCGGGACGGCGGCCGGTTCGATCCTATGCGATCCGTGGATGAACCCCGCGTACTTCGGGTCCTGGTTCCCTTTCCCGGACAACACCCAGCTCGACTGGGAGGAACTGGGCAACTGCGATTTCCTGTATGTCTCGCATCTGCACCGCGATCATTTCGACGCCAAGCATCTGGCCGAGTACGTGAACAAGGACGCCACCGTTCTGCTGCCCGACTATCCGGTGCCGGATCTGCGCCGTGAGCTGGAGAAACTCGGTTTCCATAAATTCATCGAGACCGAGGATTCGGTCAAACACAAGATCAACGGTTCGATGGGGAACGGCGGTGGTGATCCGGACGCCGAACTCGAGATCATGATCGTCGCGCTGCGTGCTCCCGCGGACGGGCCGATCGGTGATTCCGGGTTGATCGTTTCCGACGGTGAAACCACCTGTTTCAATATGAACGACGCGCGGCCGGTCGATATGGACGTGCTGCACGACGCGTTCGGCAGGATCGATATCCATCTGCTCCAGTACTCGGGTGCGATCTGGTATCCGATGGTCTACGACATCCCGGCCCGCACAAAATCGAATTTCGGCAAGCAGAAGCGGCAGCGCGGAATGGATCGGGCCCGCAGCTATATCGAGCAGGTCGGCGCCACCTGGGTGGTTCCGTCCGCCGGACCGCCGGTTTTCCTCGACGACGAACTGCGCTATCTCAACGACGATCACGGTGACGAGGGCAATATCTTCCCCGACCAGATGGTCTTCCTGGAGCAGATGCGGGAGCACGGTCACGATCGCGGGCTGCTGATGGTGCCGGGTTCCACCGCCGTCGTGCACGGTGGCGGGCTCGACCTTTCCCACCCCTACGATCCGGCGACCGTCTGGAGCGATAAGGCCGCCTATATCGAGAAGATGGCGCAGCGGCTCGCGCCGGTGCTGGTCGCCGAGAAGAAGACCTGGGCGTCGGCCGAAGGCGAACCGCTGCTCGAACCGCTGCGGGCCCTGTTCGAACCGATCATGGCGCAGAGCGACCTGATCTGCGACGGGATCGGGTACCCGGTGGGCCTGGTCGTCGGTGCGGAGACCGTGGTCCTGGACTTCCCGAAGCGGACGGTGCGGGCGCCCCTCGAGGGCGAGGGCCGGTACCGCTACGGGTTCCGGATCGCGCCGGAGCTGGTGCGAACAGTGCTGCGCGATCAGGAACCGGACTGGGTGAACACGATCTTCCTGTCCACCCGCTTCGAGGCGTGGCGGATCGGCGGCTACAACGAGTACCTGTACACCTTCTTCAAATGCCTCACCGACGAACGGATCGCCTACGCCGACGGCTGGTTCTCCGAGGCCCACGACGATTCGGCGTCGGTGGAGGTCGCCGGCTGGGAGATCCAGCGCCGCTGCCCGCACCTGAAGGCCGATCTGTCGAAATTCGGTGTGGTGGAAGGCAACACGCTGACCTGCAATCTGCACGGCTGGCAGTGGGATCTGGAATCGGGCCGTTGCAAGACCTCCAAGGGGCATGAACTCCGCTCCCGGAAGATCACCGAAGCAGCGGGGTAGCGCGGCGGTGTAGTGAGTCGGCCCCTTGCCCGGGGACTGTCGGGAACACCGAGCTGCGTGGCGGCCGCAGGTCGACGATGACGCCATCGCTGTTCATATCACCAGCCGCAGGGGCAACGCTGTATTGATACCCGAAGACGAGTACAACTCTCTTCGCGAAACTCTCTACCTGGTGGTTCCCCCGCCAACGCCGCACGCCTCGCGCAGGGCATCGCCCAGCTCGAAGTCGGCGATTCCGTCGAGGTGAACATGGAACAGCTCGCCGCGGACGGTCGATAAATCCGGGTACTGGTCACGCCGGATCGACGACGAGCACCGACCGGTCTACGCGGTCGCCGCAGACGTCATCGGCATTGTGCAGGCTTGCTACAACTACTGAACCGCGCACTGCCGTAACCGGTGCCGGAATCCGGATAGTTCCCCTGTCGCGAAAAGGGGATCGGCATCCGCGTTGTCGGCCGATCTGTACGAGATAGTCTGTATCGCAACACCTCTGACCAGGCCGGGCTATTGTGGGTGCGCCCGGTACCGGTGGATTGCAAGGGGCACCGGATGGGGAAGCGGGGGCCGGCGGCGGCAGCTTCCCTGCACCGGGCGCGTTTCCAGCACAGCACCGAGGGTTGGTGCTGTGCCAGGCGCGATCGAGAAATCATCCGAATCACCACGGTGTTTTTCATCCCCGGCTCTCCATCTGTTCGAGGATGAGAATGCCCTGGTCCCCTGCGAACGGAGATCGGCGAATGACCGAGGGCGCTGGATCGACCCTTCCCCGGCGGCAGCTTGGTAAGCATCTGCGCAACGGGCGGGAGGCGGTGGGCTTGACGCTGGCCGATGTGGGCGCGTTGATGGAGTGGAGCATAAGTACGGTCCAGCGGCTGGAGGTCGGCAAGACCGAAAGAATCCGGTTGGCGGATGTGGAGGCGCTGTGCCGGATCTACGAATTCAGTGCGGAATTCACAGAAGTGTTGAAGGGTCTGGCACGCCAGGCCACCGGAAAGAGCTGGTGGCACGAATATGGTGACCTGATACCCGAACACTTCGACGTGTTCGTGGATCTGGAGTCGAGCGCACAGCGGCTCCGGACATACGAGCCGGAGATCATCCCTGGCCTCGTCCAGACCCCCGGGTACACACATTCCTTGATGCGGGTCGCCTATCCGGATGTCGGTCCGGCCGAGCTCGAGCGCCGGGTCGCATTGCGACATGGGCGTCAGAAGCGGATCACTCGGAAGGCCCGGCCTGTCGTTGTCGACATCGTGCTCCGTGAGGCGGCGCTGCGTACGGTTGTGGGCAGCAAGCGAGTAATGGCTGCGCAGCTCCGCCACCTGGCCGACTTGAGCACTCGCGAGAACGTGAGTATTCGTGTCCTGCCGTTCTCGGCCGGTTTTCCGCTCGGTGTGGCGATCGGTCCCTTCGTCATCCTCGAACCGGGAGAGACCGGCAGGCGGGGCAGCCCGGAGCCTACGGTTGTGTACGTCGAAAGTTTCACCGGCGACCTCTATCTGGAGAAGGAGTCGGCGGTGCGTCGGTATGCTGATGCCAATCGGACTCTCCTCAACGCGGCGCTGGATGTGGTGCAGAGCAGGGATATGTTGAGGCGCTTGGCAAAGGAGTACCTCTGATGACGAACGATTTGTCTCATACCGCTTGGTTCAAGAGTAGTTTCAGTGGTGCTGACAAGAACTGTGTAGAGGTCGCTTTCCTGATCGACGGTGCGGTGGGTATTCGTGATTCCAAGAACCCCGCCGGCCCGGCCCTGGTGGTCGACCCGGTGGCCTGGGATTCCTTTCTCGATTCCGTCACCCGTCGTTGACCGGTCGACCACCGCGTCCGCGGGGCGATATCCGGCGGCGGTAGAGTCTGCGCATGGCTTCGCGCATCATCCGGATCGCCACCCGCTCCAGTCCGATGGCGGTGGCTCAAGCCGAGCAGGTAGCCGCCGGTATCGCCGCTTTCGGAATGGAAACCGAGCTGGTGAAGGTGACCTCTGCCGGGGATCGCTGGATGGGGGATCTGGCAAAGCTCGGGGGTAAAGGGGCGTTCGTCAAGGAGATCGATGATGCGCTGCTGGCCGATCAGGCCGATCTGGCGGTGCACTGCCTGAAGGACATCCCGGGCGATATCCCGATTCCCGAGGGCGTGGCGTTCGCGGGTTTCCCGGCTCGTGACGATGTGCGTGACGCGATCATCACCAAGGACGGCCGCCCGCTGTCGGAGCAGCCGGCCGGGACCGTGGTGGGGACCAGTTCGGTGCGGCGGGCCGCGCAGTTGCGCCTGCACTATCCCGGACTGGTGATGAAACCGCTGCGGGGGAATATGAACACCCGGCTGCAACGCCTCGAGGACGGGTACTGCGATGTGTTGATCGCCGCGGTCGCGGGGATGTACCGGATCGGGCGCGAGGACCGGATCACCGAGATCCTGCCGGTCGAGGTGATGTGCCCGCCGATCGGCGCCGGGGTGCTCACGCTCGCCTGCCGGGCCGAGGACGACGAGGTCCGCGAGCTCGCGGGCCGCCTGGACCATGCCGAAACCCGTCGGGTCGCCGATGCCGAACGCGCCATGCTGCACGCGCTGCAGGGGCACTGCAACTCACCGATCGCCGGTGTCTGCGTGATCGAACCCACCGGGCGGCTCTCGTTGCGCGGCAAGGTGTTCGATCTGGACGGCACCCAATGGCTGGACGCACACCACTGGGGCGTACCCGAGGATCCGCAGGCGCTCGGTTTCTTCGTGGGCGCCGATCTGCTGCGCCAGGGTGCCCGCGCGATCATCGATTCCATCCCGCACTGAGTTCGCCCGCGGGCGCCGCGCACCGGAGGCTGGTCCTCGTCGAGAGTACCGAACTCGCGATCATTCAAAACTGCTCTCGCCGAATTACTCTCGCCTCGCGGCCTCGGATTCTCCCCCGGCCACCTCGCCCCGAGTGTCTCGCTAGATCGCCCACGCCCGAAAATGGGTGGCGCGGAGGTGTGAGATGGGCAAGTCGGATGGGCTGCCGCGGTTGCTGCGGAAGCTCGCCGGGCGGGTCGCGAAAGCGGCGGCCGACGGGGCCTCGGCGTCGGTGAAGCGCGAAAAGGACATTCTCGAAGTAACGACCGGTTTTCATGTACCGGCCGCGGATGCCGCACACGGTGTCACCTGGCAGCAGATCTCCCGCGAACCTCCCTCCCGTCACCGCGGCGGGTCGACTCGTGTGGTGACCGGGCTGGGCGACGATATCGACGATATCGTCGCGTTCTCGCCCACGCTGACCGCCATGATCACCAGACTCCGTGCCGAAGGGTGGCACGTCGGCCGGGCCGATACCGTGAGAGAGGATGGCCGGCCCATGGTGGTGCTGGAACCCGACAGCGAAAGACCACAGGTACTCGTGGCCCCCGTAATCAATCCCGGGCAGACGGTGGAGGCACTGTCGAGAACCGTCGGACAGGCGCATCACCTGCTGGATCATCCGCAGCAGCACGTTCGTCGACCGGAGCCCGGCGAGCGCTGGGAGGACTGGCGTGATGCAGCCCTCGCAAAGCACTTCGATCCCGACGCCGAAGGCTATCTCGCTGCCGCCCGCATTGCCCGAGAGATGGAGCAGGCCCACGGCCCGAGTATTACTGGGCCCCTCGGGCAGGCCGCGCGTCAACTCGACGATGCCATCGAAGCCGGTGACGTGGACCGCGACTGGGCCGTGGCGGTGCTCGCCGAGGAGATCGGAGGCCATCCCAGTGTGATTACGCCGGGTATTACCCGGCGCGAAGAGACCGAAGCCGCCTTGCGCACACTCTGGGACCTCGGCCCGGACGACCATTGATCGGCCGTATCCCGTGCACGGCATTCAGCTCGGGTCCGACCCGCGGACGGCGCTGAGCCAGGTCCCGGTGGCGGCCGCCACGCACATGGCGGCGACGAACGCGCCGGTCCCGCCACCCATCACATACAGCCACAACAGTGCGACGAACGGGGCGGCGACCGCCGGCTGGGCGTCCAGCAGCACGCGGCGGGTGATCTTCGTGGCGGTCGCTGCCCGAGCCTCCTTTTCCGGGTCCACGCGCGTCGGATTGTCGACCAGGCGACCGGGCGGTTCGGCCTCCCGGACCCGGCCGGCCGGGAGTACCCGGAACTCGCGTTGCGGTCCACCGTGCGGCTCGGTGCCGTCGGGATCGGGCCGCAGCACGATCTGCCGTTCGCTCAACAGGGCGGTGCCGCCGGTGAAACCGATCAGCTCCGGCGTGAAGTACACCGGGAGCCAGCTGTCGTCGCCATTATCGCGCAACTCGAGCCAGGAGCGGCTGACCAGCTGGTGTTCCTGCCTGACCCGCCGCACCGCCACTGTCCCGGACTTCTCCGCCCCGACGCCCGCCGTGCCCAGCGCCACCGCGAACCGGTATCCGCTGTATCCGATGATTCCGATCCCGACCACCGCCAGTGCGCTGAGCTGGTCCGGATCGGCGAACGGCGCCCACGCGGTGAGTACCGCGAGGGCGCCGATGGTCACGCACAGCGGATAGGCCAGCGGGTGGCCTATCCGGGATCTCACTTCAGGAAACCGATTTTCGTGTAGTCCAGCGAGGCCAGCCCCGCGGCACCGTAGTTGGCGAGGTTGTCCCGGACACCGACATTGCCGGCCGACTGGACCAGCGGGATCGAATGGCCTTCGGCCCAGATCGCCTGGTCGACCTGGTTGGCCAGTTCGATGGCCTTCTGGGGGTCGAGTTCGGTGAGCGTCTTCTCGATGAGATCGTTCAGTTCCGGCGATCCGATGCGGCCGTAATTGCCCTGCAGGTTATCGGGGTAGTAGCCCCAGATCTGCGGGATGCTGCTCAGCGGGAACGCGTCACCCATCCACACCCACTGGCCGACATCGAAGTTGCCGGGCTGGATATTGTCGGTGAAGAAGCCGGCGCCGGGCTTGGTCTCGATGACGAGTTCGATCCCGACCTGCCGCAGGTTCTGCTGGATGATCTGCGCGACCTGCACCCAGGTCTTGTCGTTGTACATGACATCGCGGATCACCAGTTTGCGGCCGTCCTTTTCGCGGGTGTCCCCGTTCAGTGTCCAGCCCAGTGCGTCGAGTTCCTGTTTCGCGGCCTCGGGATCGAAGGCCAGGCTGTTGTCCTGGTAGCCCTTCTGGCCCTGGATGAAGATGTGGTTGTTCAACGGCTGGGGGTCGGCCACCAGGCCGTTCTGCATCGCTTTGGCGATACCGGCGCGATCGATCGCCTTGATGATGGCGACGCGCAGTTTCGGATCTTCCAGCAGGGAGCCCGGGGCGCCGTTGAAGGTCAGATGCGACCAGCTGTTACCGGGAGCGCGCCGGATCGCCACCCCGGGAGTGTTCCGGGCGGTCTGCATATCGTCGCGGGTCGCCAGGCCGATGGCGTCGATCTCATTGTTGGCCAGCGCCGGGACCATGGCTTCGCTCGACAGCACGCTGAACGTGATGGTGTCGAGTTTGGGCGTCGCACCCCACCATTTCGGATTGCGGCCCAGCACGATCCGGCCCTGGCCGCGGTCGGTGGACTGGATCACGAACGGCCCCGAGGTCTTGCCGGGGCCGTTGCGCCAGGCCTCGTTGAACGCCTCCGGCGTCGCGGTGACCTCCTTGGGCAGCAGCATGGAGTTTCCGGCGAACTGCCCGGCCCAGTCCGCGTAATGGCTCTTGAAGGTGATGATCGCCTGGCGGTCGTCGGTACCGCGCTCGACCTTCTCGATCCGGTCGAACCCGTTGGTGTTCCCGATCAGGAACTTCGGGTCCTTTCCGCTCAGGGCGTCGGCCTGCGACGAGATGTCCTCCCAGGTGATGGGGGAGCCGTCGGACCAGACCGCCTTGGGGTTGATCGTGTAGGTGACCTGCTGCGGTTCGGTGTTCGTGAGCTCGACCGAGGTGAAGAAGTCGGTGTTGACCGAGATGTTCCCGGCCGCGTCGGTGGCGAACGAGCGCGGCAACATCGGGCGCATGATGCCCGCGGCTTCGCCGTCGCTGTCGATCTGCATCGGGTTCCAGGTCTCCGGGAAGGAGGTGGCGGCCAGGCGTAGATTGCCGCCGTCGCGCAGTTCGCTCACATCGTGCGGGTTGATATCGTTGACCGTGCCGAGCTCGGCGACCGCGCCCTCGGGTGCCCCCGAGTCGTTCGCACCACAGCCGGCCGCGAGCAGCGCGACGGCGCACAGTGGCACCGCCAGCCGCGCCCCCAGTGATCGAATCCTCATGGCCGATACATCCTTCCTGCCGGTGGAACCCCGAACACGTCTGTCAACCCTCTACCACGGGTACGGGCACGGCATCGATCAGTGATCGTGTGTATTCGTGTCCCGGATCGCCGAAGATCTGTTCCGCCGGCCCCGCTTCGACGATCTTGCCCCGGTACATCACCGCGATATCGTGGGCGAGATTTCGCACCACGGAAAGGTCGTGGGAGACGAAGAGGTAGGACAGTCCGCGTTCGGCCTGCAGGTCGCGCAGCAGATTCAGCACACCCGCCTGGATGGAGACATCCAGCGACGACACCGGTTCGTCGAGCACCAGCAGTTCCGGGTCCAGGGCCAGGGCCCGGGCGATACAGATGCGCTGTTTCTGACCGCCGGAGAAATCACCCGGATAGCGGTCGGCGTGTTCCGGGCGCAATCCCACCTGCCGCAGCAGTTCCGGGACCCGCTGGGCGATCTCGGATTTCGGCCGCTTCGCGATGCGCATCGGCTGCGAGACGATATCGGATACCGGCAGTCGCGGGTCGAGCGAGGCCGTGGGGTCCTGGAAGACGATCTGGAGTTTGCGGCGCAGGTCGCGCCGCTGCGCCGCGTCGAGTGTGGCGGTGTCGCGGCCCATGATCTCGATGGTTCCGGACTGTGGTTTCACCATGTCCATGATCTGGGTGAGCGTGGTGGATTTACCGGACCCGGATTCGCCGACCAGCGCCAGAGTACGCCCGGCCCGGACCTCGAAACTGATCCCGTCCACCGCGCGTACCTCACCCTTGCGGCGGCGCAGAATCACCCCGGAGGTGATGGCGAAGGTTTTGACCAGGTCGGTCACCTTCAGTACCGGCGGTGCGTCGGCCACCGGCGCCGCCTCCGGCTCCCCGATCTCCTGCCGGTAGGCATCGAAGAGCTCGGCCGAACCGATCTCGGCGGTGCGCAGGCAGGCGGCGTCGTGACCGGCGACCGTTTCGGCCAGCGGCGGTTCCGTGGACCGGCAGTCCTCGATCGCGACCGGGCAGCGCGGGGCGAACGAGCATCCCGGCGGCAGTGCGTGCATCGCCGGGGGAGCGCCGACGATGGGAATGAGCGGGGCCCGTGCCGGGCCGTCCATCCGGGGGATCGAACCCAGCAGGCCCACGGTGTAGGGCATCCGCGGGCTCCGGAAAACCTGTGCGGTACTCGCTGTTTCCACGATCTTGCCCGCGTACATGACCGCGACACGGTCGGCGAGGGTGGCCGCGATACCCATATCGTGGGTGATCATCACGACGCCCGCGCCGGTGATATCGCGTGCCTTGCGCAGCAGATCGAGGATCTGCTTCTGCACCGTCACATCGAGTGCGGTAGTGGGTTCGTCGCAGATGATGAGCGCCGGATCGTTGGCAATGGCCATGGCGATCACCACGCGCTGGCGCATTCCGCCGGAGAATTCGTGCGGAAATGCCCTGGCGCGCAGTTCCGGATCGGGAATCCCCACCAGATCCAGCAGTTCGACCGCGCGTTTCGCTGCCTCGGCTTTGGTCAGATTCCCGTGTGCGAGCAGCGCTTCGGCGACCTGTTCGCCCACCCGGTACACCGGGGTGAGCGCCGAGAGCGGATCCTGGAACACCATGCTCACCGCGCTACCGCGCAGTTTCGACAGTTCCTTGTCGCCGAGGCCCAGCAGTTCACGGCCGCGCAGCCGGATCGATCCGGTGACCCGCGCCTGTTCCGGTAGTAGTCCCATCACCGCCAGCGAGGAAACCGACTTCCCGGAACCGGATTCGCCGACGATCGCCAGTACCTCGCCATCGGCGACGGTGTAGTTCACCCCGCGGACCGCGTCGACGCGACCCTCTTCACTGGGGAAGGAGACGTGCAGATCCGATACCTCCAGCAAGGGCGCGCGGCCCTGGCCGGGGATGGTTTCGCCGGGTTCGGCCCGGTCCGCTGCCGCTTGCACGGTGGTGGTCTCTCCGGTCATGTGAGCGCTTCCTCCGCCTGCCGGGTCTGCGCGGTCCGGGCGGCCTTGCGGGCCCGGCGCGACGGCCGGGACCGGGCGCGTTTCGCACCCGGATCGAACGCGTCGCGCAGGCCGTCGCCGACCAGGTTCGCGCAGAGCACGGTGATGATCAGCAGACCGCCCGCGAAGAGGAACAGCCACGGATAGGTCATGGCGGAACTGGTCCCGCCGGCGATCAGCGATCCCAGCGAGACATCCGGCGGCTGCACCCCGAAACCGAGGAAGCTGAGCCCGGTTTCGGCCATGATCGAGGCGCCGACGGTGAGCGTGGTATCGATGATCAGGATCGACGCGATATTCGGCACGATATGGGTGAGGATGATCGTATGGGTCGGGGCGCCCATGTAGCGGGCGGCCCGGACGAATTCGCGTTCCCGCAGGCTCATGGTCAGCCCGCGGACGATCCGCGCGCTGATCATCCAGCCGAACACACTGAGCAGAATGATCAGCAGCACGATCGAACCGCTGCCCTTGGTACGCGGCGCGAACAGGGCCACGATGATGAAACTCGGGACCACCAGCAGCAGATCGACCACCCACATGATGGTCCGGTCGGTCCAGCCGCCGAGTAGTCCGGCCACCGCGCCCGTGAGCGCTGCGATGGTCGTCGAGAACAGCGCCACGCACAACCCGATGACCAGCGATTTCTGCAGGCCGCGCAGCGTCTGCGCCAGTACGTCCTGGCCGATCTCGGTGGTGCCGAAAGGATGCTGGGGGCTGGGCGGTTGGAGTAGTGCCGTGTAATCGAGTTCCTGGTAGTCGTAGGGCAGGAAGGACGGCAGTACGAAACTGGCCAGGAACATCAGGATCAGCACAGTCGTCCCGGCCAGCGCGGGTTTGTTGCGCAGGAAGCGGCGCAGGATCAGTTTGCGCCGCCCGGACGCGGCCGGTTCGGGTGCGCCCTGGACGAGGATCTCGGTTTCGTTGATACTCACGCTGTTTCCTCCGACCCGCTCATGCTGTGTTCTCGGGCATGAGCGGGGGGTCCTGCGTGGTTATGCTTCGCTGCCGCCTTCGGACCCGACCCGCTCACGCCACACGCACCCGGGGATCGAGAATCGCGTAGACGATATCGGAGAGCAGGCCCGATACCAGGACCACCAGCCCGGCGAACGCGGTGACCGTCGCGACCACGTAGATGTCCTGGGCGTTGATCGAATCGACCAGCCATTCGCCGACCCCGTGCCAGCCGAAGATCTTCTCGGTGAAGGTGGCGCCGGTGATCAGCCCGCCCAGGCTGTAGGCGAACAGGGTGGCCATCGGGATGAGCGCGGTCCGCAGTCCGTGTTTGTACAGTGCCCGGTTGCGGGTGAGGCCTTTGGCCCGCGCCGTCCGGATGAAATCGCTCTGCAGCACATCGAGCATCGCATTGCGCTGGTAGCGGCTGTATCCGGCCATACCGCCCAGCGCGAGGGTCAGCGTGGGCAGGACCAGATGTTGCAGGCGGTCGACCAGCTGGGCGCCGAATCCTTCGACACTGGTCGCCGAGGTCTCGCCGGTATAGAGGAAGATCTGCTGCCCGGTCGCCGAGTTGATCTCCAGTGCACCGAATTTCAGCAGTGTTGCCAGCAGGAACACCGGGGTGGACAGGACCAGCAACGAGATCACGGTCGTGAAATAGTCGCTGAATCTGTACTGGCGGATCGCCCCGGCCGCACCGATCAGCACACCCAGTACCGTGCCGATGATCGAACCGAGGATCAGCAGCCGCAAACTGACCCCGACCCGTCTGCCCAATTCCTCGCTCACCGGCTGCCCGCCGAGAGTTTCCCCGAAATCGCCGTGCACCACACCCGTCATCCAGGTGACGTAGCGCTGTGGAATCGGTTCGTCGAGATGCAGTTGTTCGGCCTTGGCGTCGATCACCGACTGCGGCGGTCGCGGATTGCGCTGCTCCAGGCTGTCCAGCGGCCGGAAGGTCAGCGAAGCGAGGCTGAAGGTGAGAAAGGACGCCAAGAGCAGCAGCACGACGTAATTGAGCGTTCGTCGTAGCAGAAAGCCGGCCATCATTCCCCTCGATATCAGGTGTAGCCCCTGATCATAGGGAGCGATCCGACCTGATGCGCGACGGACGGTCGGCTGCGTGTTCGCCCCCGAACGGGTACGCCCGCCGGGGCCGCGCGAAGCGAACCAGCAGAATGGACCGGGTGAGCGTAACGCGGCAGACCCGACCGGCCCTGGTGGCCTCCGATGTGGACGGCACCTTGATCGATCCCGAGGAGCGGGTCTCGCCGCGAACCCGGACCGTGGTGCGGGCACTGGTCGCCGACGGTGTGCCGTTCGTGCTGGCCACGGGGCGGCCGCCGCGCTGGATCGCACCGGTCGTGGCCGACCTCGGCTTCGCGCCGCTGTGCGTCTGCGGGAACGGCGCCGTGCTCTACGACGCCGAGCAGGACGAGGTGCTGGGAACTTCCACGCTGGATGTCGAAACGCTGGCCTGGGTCGCCGATATCGCGGAGAAGGTGCTACCCGGATGCGGGCTGGCCGCCGAGCGGATCGGCGCCAGCGCGCACGACGCGGCGACTCCGCAGTTCGTCAGTTCACCGCAGTACAAGCACGCCTGGCTGAACCCCGACGACACCGCGGTGGCCCGCGACGAGGTCATCGACAGTCCGGCGATCAAGATGCTCATCCGGCTGCCGGGTGCGCGCAGTGGCGATATGGCGACGACGCTGGCCACACATATCGGTGATCGCGCGGATATCACCTACTCCACCGAGCACGGCCTCATCGAGATTTCCGCGCCCGGCGTCACCAAGGCCTCGGGGCTGCAGATTCTCGGGGCGCGACTCGGTGTCGACGCCGTGGATATGGTCGCGTTCGGCGATATGCCCAACGATATTCCCATGTTGCGCATGGCCGGACTGGGTGTCGCGATGGGCCATGCCCATCCGGACGCGCTCGCGGCCGCCGACGAGATCACCGGGACGAACAGCGAGGACGGCGTCGCGCAGGTGTTGGAACGTTGGTGGCGCGGAGCCTAGTGCCCGACCGGGCCGCTTGCACGGATCGCGGCCCGGCGACCGGGTGTACCGACGAACGCGCCGGACCGGCCGCGGGGCACGGTCCGGCGCGTTCGGCCGGGCTTTCGGGTCAGGCTGCCGGAACCGGTGGTGCCGCGGGCTCGGGCGGGGCTGGTGGTGCTGTCGGTTCGGCCGGGGCCGGTGGTGTCGCCGGTTCGACCTCCGGCGCCGGGGCCGGCTCGGCGGCCGGCGCGTACGTCGGTACCGGCGACTGCCCGTCGGCCGGACCCGCGGGTGCGGGCTGTGCCGCGGCCTGTGGTGCCGGACCGGTGCCCGGTATCGCCTGCGGAGCGGTGCCCGGGTGGGCACCCTCGCTCTGCCACTGCTGCTGGTAGGTGTCGTTGTAGGTCTTCCAGAGGGTGTTCACGATATCGGCGGCCTGATTCAGGATCAGTGAACCGTTCTGGAAATCGGTACGCAGGCCCTCGGGCACGGGGTAGGCGTCGGTGAGCGGCAGGCCGAGCGCGCCGCTGTCGGCACCCAGCTCCAGGAACCGGTCCAGGACCTTGCCGGCCACCTCGTGCACCTGCCCGTCGGGCGTGGTGTAGACGTACCCGTTCACGAATTTCGCGTACTGCTGTCCCTGGGCCGCGGGCAGCGGTTCGGAGGCCGCCTGTCCGAGCGGGCCGTCCGGACCGCCCTTGGAGACCCAGTATCGGGCGATCACATTGTCGTTCACCATGGTCAGCAGCTTGGCGGTGAGGTCGGCCAGTGCGGCCAGATCCGACCGCGAGGCCTGGCTGCGTGGTGTCGACGAACGGGTCGCGCCCACCTCGCCGGCGGCGATGGTGCGGATCCGGTCCATCTGCGCGTAGGCGGCGTCACCTGGGCAGCTGGTGTTGCCGACGTCGCGGTGCGCGAAGACCACCGGCAGATGTACTTGTTCACCTTGCGCGTACGGGGTGAACTCGGTGCCCTCCGAATACATGGTGGTCTGGCCCTTGGGGTCGAGCCCGGCGATCCGGGCGCGCCAGCCGATGAATTTGCCGACCGCCTCGATCGAGGCGTCCGTCGGCTGTTCGACCTGGTAGTCACCCATGATCGCGACACCGGAGGTGTTCTCGTTGAACCCGCCCGCGTGCGCGCCCTGCACCGTTTTGTCGAGCCCGCCGTAGCGGCCCTCGAATATCTGCCCGTACTTGTCGACCAGGGCGTTGTATCCCATATCGCACCAGCCGAGCGTCTGTGAGTGATAGGCGTAGATGGCGCGGACGATCCCGGCCGATTCGGATTTGCTGTAGTCGTTGCGGCCGGCGGTGTGGTGCACCGTGATTCCGCCCAGCCCGTCGTCGTAGGTGGGCTCCTGGCAGCGGATCGATTCGTCGGCGCCCCACTGGTTGCGGGTGATGACCGGCGGCCCGCCGCCGGGCAGGGCGGCGGCGATGTCCTGGAGCTGATCGTCGACCGCGCCGCGACCGGGATCGATGAGGACGGCGGTGAGTTCGGGCGGCTGCTGCGCGCCCGCGGCCGCGGGGGTCGGTTCGAGAGAGCTGCCCTGCTGATGCTGCGGTTTGCGGGTGACCAGCACCTGGACCGCGGTGGTGTTGCCGACGTAGATCGGATCGGTGCCGGTGGGTCCGCCGGCCGCTGCGCCGTCGGCGCCGTCGATCGGATTGGCCTCGTACCACTGGCCCCAGCCGCCGTCGGGCTGCCGGGCCCGGAGCATCACGGTGGTGTTCGCCAGATCGGGCGCGGTCAGTGCGACCATGCTGAAGGGCTGGTCCCGGGTCAGCTCTTTGACCTGGGCGCCGACCGCGTCCATGAATTCGGGTGGGATGACACCGGGGGTGAGTGCGGGGGTATCCGCGGGCGGGTTTCCGCCCTCGGTCACGAAGCCCAGACCGGGCTGCCGTCCGGGCAGGCGACGGCCCGGATCGGTGGGTGTGGTCGTACCGCTCGGGGTGAGGCCGGGCAGGCCGAGCGCGTGCAGATCGGCCAGGCGCAGGTCCGGCAGGTCGAGGCCGGTGAGTTCGCCCAGCGGCAGCACGATATCGGGTGCGGCCTTCAGCGCGAGTTCGGTGAGCTGGGGTGGGACGGCCGTGAGCTGGATCTGATCGGCAGGTTTGCCCAGGTCGGAGATGGTGGGCATGAGGATCGGGCCCGCTACCGCTACAAGTGCGACAACCGGCAGTACACAGGAACGCTTCGGTTTGCGGTAGGGCACGAGCGTCTCCAATCAGGGTTGCAACCAGTGATCGGTGAGCAAGTCATGCTTGCGAACTTCAGTCCCACGGACCACACTAGCCACATTCGTCACAAATCTAAACCTGAGGTTGAGGCTTTCCTGTTCGCTCGAATGTAGCTCCCGGAGCGTGACCGGTCGCAACGACATGCCGACGTCGTGCCGAGTCGAAAACGTCCGGGCTGACGATGGGAGTGCTCGTATGTCATACCGAAACAGCATGACTCGCCCGAAAGCCTCAGGGCGTCTGCGGAACCCGATGGTCATTGCGGTCATGCCGCAGTCGATGAGAGGTCGGCGGATCCGTCCAGGCCCATTACTCGCCTGCGGCGCGACCGCGTTGGCCATCGGTGGAGCGATGCTCGTACCCAGCGCGGGCGAGGTATACCGGATGATTGCCGAAGCCGGTCCTGGACACGGCCGGGGCCTGAGCCAGCACGGCGCGCTGCACAACGCCGACAGCGGGCAGAACAGCGAACAGATCCTCGCCTACTACTACCCGGGCGCCGAACTCGGCACCATCGGACCGGCCACGGTATCGGTCCGCCTGCAAGAGCAGGACAACGCCGACCTGGTGGTCACCTCCGACGCCGGGATGCGACTCGCCGGAGAGGAATTGCGGGCCGGTGAGGCCGTCCGGCTCACCCCGCTGCCCGACGGCGGGGCGCAGGCAGTGATCACCCAGGGCTGTGACGGGCCGGTGCTCCGGGAGAACCCGATCCAGGACCCGTGGGTGTACCCGATCGACCCGGCCCCCGGCCGCCCGGCGGCAGAACATCTGACGCTGTGCGGGGGCGGCGCCTACCGCGGATCGTTGGGCGTGGCCGCCGAGAACGGCGAGACCCGCACGATCAACCGGGTGGATGTCCAGGACTATCTGCTCGGAGTGGTCCCGGCGGAGATGCCGCCCGACTGGGCGCCCGCCGCGCTGGAAGCGCAGGCCGTCGCTGCTCGCTCCTACGCGCTGGCCGAAGCGCGCTGGCCGTTCGCGCAAACCTGCGATACCACCGACTGCCAGGTCTACAGCGGAACCGCGCAGGAAGATCCGCGCACCACCGCCGCGGTGGAGTCCACCGCGGGCCGGGTGCTGCTGCGCGACGGGCGGATCCTGCGCGCCGAGTACTCCGCCGCGCCCGACGGCGGTTCGCCCGCCGATATCCAGACTTTCGAGGTGGGGCCGACACCCGCCGAACTCACCGTGACCACCCCGATGCCGCTGCCGCCGGTGAACCCCGATGTGGCCACCGGACTTCCGGAAGGTGCTGGTCCGGGCACTCCCGATCCTGCCGAACTGTCGCCGGAGGGTACGAAATCGGGCGCGCCGGCACCGCGTACGCCGGAGGGATCGCTCCCGGTCTCCCCGGGCGGAACGCCGCCCATCCCCGGCGTCGCGCCGGGTGCCACCCCGACGCCGATCGAAACGGCCTATGCCGGGATGGGCGGCGCGCACGGGGCGCTCGGGCTGCCCGTCACCCCGGAGCTCCCGCTGCCCGAGAACGCGGGTGAGTACCGGCTGTTCGAGAACGGCGTCATCATCTACACCGCGGAGCTCGGCGCCCAGGTCGTGGACTTCAACACGCTGATGCAGCTGGTGCCGAATCTGACCGACGGAGCGGGTAGCGCGCAGGCCGAGGGCGCGACGCCGGGGGAAACCGAATCGGGCAGCTCCGGGCTCGGTACGGGTGATTCCGGGGCGAGCACCTCGCCGGGCCGCATGCCCGCCGGTCGCGCTGTACCCGGTGATGCGCCGGACCCCGGAACTCGACCGGCCGGTTCGAACCCGCTCGACGGTGACCGGCCCGCGCCCGTACCCGGCGCTGCGCGGATTCCGACCAGGATGGAGACGACCGAGGTGTTCTAGCGCCGCCGCCGTCCCGGGTCGCGACGGCTTGACCTTTACGTTGCGTCAACTTGCACGCTGGTGACACCGACGCGGAACGGAAGAGGTGAAGGTCGTGGGCTCGGGATCCCGAAACGACGAGTGGTCCATCCAGGATCTGGCGAAGGCGGCCGGAACCACCAGTCGCACGCTGCGCCACTACGGGCAGTTGGGTCTGTTGCCGCCCAGCCGGATCGGGGCGAACGGTTATCGCTACTACGACGAGCGCTCGCTGGTCCGGTTACAGCGGATCCTGCTGTTGCGCGAGCTCGGTGTGGGTCTGCCGGTGATCGGGGAGATCCTGGCCGGCGAGCGCGATGCGATCACCGCCCTGCGTGCCCAACTGGACCTGCTGCAGCAGGAACAGGATCGGATCCGCCGCCGGATCGTGTCGGTACACACCACATTGGACAAGCTGGAAAGAGGTGAGCGACTCGTGGCGGCGGAAGTCTTCGAGGAATTCGACCACACGCAGTACAAGGACGAAGTGACCGAACGCTGGGGCAAGGAGGCCTACGAGAACGGTGACCGCTGGTGGCGATCGCTGAGTGCCGCGGAAAAACAGGCATTCCAGCAGACCCAGCTCGATATCGCCGCTGCTTTCGGTCGGGCCCGCAAAGCGGGTCTCACACCGGACAGCCCGGAGGTCCAGGAGATCACCGCGCGGCACTACGAATGGGTGACCGGTGGTTGGCAGGGGCGCCGGCCCTGTGCCGAGGAGTTCACGAATCTCGGTGAAATGTATGTCGCCGACGAACGTTTCGGAGCCAACTACGACGTGCACGCCGCGGGTACGGCGGAACTGATCCGGGACGCGATGCGCATCTACGCCGGGAACAATCTCGAACAGAGGTGACCGGTTTTCCGGACGCCCGCACACGAATATGTGTGCGGGCGTCTTTGTTTCACAATTACGGGGAATTCGGCATGACGGCGACCGCCGGGGGGTGCGCGGTAGAGTGCCCGGAAACCGTGACGAGGGGGAGGTCCCGTGAGTTATCCATATGGTCAGCAACCGCAACAACCGGGGTACCCGGCGCAGTATCCGCCACCCGCTCCGGGCTATCCGGCGCCCGCTTACGGCTATCCGCCCGCGGCGGGCGGATACGGATATCAGCCCGCCCCCAGCGGCGGCACCGGTATCACCGCCGGCATTCTCGCGCTGCTCGGCGGTGTCGCGAGTTCGTTGTCCGCGATCGGCATGTTCGTCCTCGCCGCCGCCACCTCGGAGAGTTCACTGACCAACGGTGCCGCGCTGGCAACGGGGGCCCGCCGCCGCACCAGCTCCAGTTCGAGCTCCAGCGGCGGTGACACCGATATCGATTTCGATTTCGATCTCGCCGGCACCGGTGTGGTGCTGGGGATCGCGTACAGCATCCTCGCCCTGGTGCTGTTGATCGGCGGCATCATGCTGTTGCGGCGCAGTAACACCGGCCGGGTGATGGTCATTCTCGGTTGTGTGCTGTCGATCGTGCTGACGGTCGTGGTCGTGGGTGTCGTCACCGTCGGTGGCGGTATCACCGCTTTCAGCGCTCCGCTCTTCGCGGTCATCACCCTGGTGCTGGCCGCAGTCGGCCCCACGAAGCGGTGGATCGAGGCCGCGCGCGTACCGGTGCCCGCCGGGGGCTACGGCGTCGCGCCGTACGGTTACCGCTGATCGCGACCTCGACGATCGCATTTCAGGACCCCCGGGGCCGGAGTTCACCGGTCCCGGGGGTCCTTTTTCGTCGCGGCCGCCGACGAAGGCGCTCACCAGGTGATACCTCCTACTTCCCGACTCCGGCTGGCGCCGGGAAACGCTTCCGATACGCTGGGCTCCCGTGACCGCCGCATCGTCTCCGGGTAACTCAGATAACACCGAACAGTTCGACTTGATCGTCGTCGGCTCCGGCTTCTTCGGGCTGACCGTCGCTGAGCGCAGCGCGAACTTACTGGGCAAGAGAGTCCTCGTGCTGGATCGCCGCCCACATATCGGCGGTAATGCCTATTCCGAACCCGAACCGGAAACCGGTATCGAGATCCACAAATATGGCGCACATCTGTTCCACACCTCGAACAAGAGGGTCTGGGACTATGTCACGCAGTTCACCGAGTTCACCGGCTATCAGCATCGTGTTTTCGCCCTGCACAAAGGCCAGGCGTATCAGTTCCCGATGGGGCTGGGTCTGGTGTCGCAATTCTTCGGCCGGTATTTCACCCCGGACGAGGCACGTGCGCTGATCGCCGAGCAGGCCGCGGAGATCGAGACCTCCGACGCGCAGAACCTCGAGGAAAAGGCCATCTCGCTGATCGGCCGTCCGCTGTACGAGGCGTTCGTGCGCGACTACACCGCCAAGCAGTGGCAGACCGACCCCAAGGAACTGCCGGCCGGCAACATCACCCGGCTGCCGGTCCGCTACACCTTCGACAACCGCTACTTCAACGACACCTACGAGGGCCTGCCCAAGGAGGGGTACACGAAGTGGCTGGAGAACATGGCCGCCAGTGACCTGATCGAGGTCCGGGTGGACACCGACTGGTTCGACGTCCGCGACGAGTTGCGCGCGCAGAACCCGGATGCCCCGGTCGTGTACACCGGCCCGCTGGACCGCTACTTCGACTACGCCGAGGGAGAGCTGGGCTGGCGCACCATCGACTTCGAGACCGAGGTGCTGCCCACCGGCGATTTCCAGGGGACCTCGGTGGTGAACTACAACGACGCCGATCCGGCCTACACCCGGATCATCGAGCCGCGTCATTTCCATCCGGAACGGGACTACCCGACGGACAAGACGGTGATCATGCGCGAATACTCGCGTTTCGCCAAGACCGGTGACGAACCGTACTATCCGATCAACACCCCTGAGGACCGCGCCAAACTGACCGCGTATCGCGAGCTGGCCAAGCAGGAGACCGCCGCGTCCAAGGTCCTGTTCGGCGGCCGCCTCGGGACATACCAGTACCTGGACATGCACATGGCCATCGCGAGCGCGCTGAACATGTTCGACAATGTGCTGCGCCCGCACCTGGAGACAGGCGCGACGCTGGCCGAGGAGAACAACGACGTATGACCTCTGCATCACTGGCGCCCAGCGCGTCGGCCACCCGCGCGAAATCGCTGCTGCAACGGGTGATCCTGCCCCGGCCGGGTGAGCCGCTCGACGTGCGCACCCTCTATCTGGAGGAGTCGCCGACCAACGCGCGGCGCGCCCACGCCGGTACCCGGACCTCGCTGTCGGTCGGGGCGGAGTCCGAGGTGTCGTTCTGCACCTACTTCAACGCGCTGCCGGCCAGCTACTGGCGACGCTGGAGCATTCTCGACTCGGTGGTGCTGCGGCTGGAACTGGCCGGGCACGGCCGGGTCGATCTGTACCGCTCCAAGGCCGACGGTTCCCGTATCCACATCCGGGGCGGTGAGTTCTCCGTCGCTTCCGGCGACGAGACGGCATCGGTCGAGCTGGAAGCCGATCTCGGCCCGTTCGAGGACGGTGGCTGGCTCTGGTTCGACATCACCACCGATACCGCGGTGACGCTGGTGTCCGGTGGCTGGTACGCGCCGGTCGAGGCGCCCGGTGCGGGCCGGATCGCGGTCGGGATGCCGACCTTCAACCGCCCCACCGACGCGGTCACCACGCTGAAGGCCCTCGGTGCCGATCCGCTGGTGCTGGCACAGATCGACGCGGTGATCATTCCCGACCAGGGCACTCGTAAAGTCGTCGACGAACCCGGATTCGACGAGGCCGCCGCCGTTCTGGGCGATCGGCTCGCCATCCACGACCAGCCGAATCTCGGCGGGTCGGGCGGCTACAGCCGGGTTATGTACGAGGCGCTGAAAACGACCAGTGCCGAATTCATCGTGTACATGGACGACGATATCGAGATCGAACCGGATTCGATCCTGCGTGCGCTGGCATTCGCCCGCTTCGCGAAATCGCCGGTGCTGGTGGGCGGCCAGATGCTCAACCTGCAGGAGCGTTCGCATCTGCACGTGATGGGTGAGGTCGTCGACCGCAATATTTTCATGTGGTCGGCCGCGCCGAATGTCGAATACGACCATGATTTCGCCAGTTACCCGCTGCGCGATCGCGACAATTCGAAACTGTTGCACCGGCGGATCGATGTCGATTTCAACGGCTGGTGGACCTGCGTGATTCCGCGGCAGGTGGCCGAACAACTCGGTCAGCCGCTGCCGCTGTTCCTGAAATGGGACGACGTCGAATACGGGTTGCGCGCCCGGGAGGCCGGATATCCGACGGTCACCCTGCCCGGCGCCGCGGTGTGGCATATGGCGTGGAGCGACAAGGACGACGCGATCGACTGGCAGGCGTATTTCCACCTGCGCAACCGCCTGGTCGTCGCCGCCCTGCACCAGCCGGGTACCGGCCGGGCCATGGTCGTGAACACGGTCAAGGCGACCCTCAAACATCTGCTCTGCCTCGAATACTCGACCGTCGCGATCCAGAACCTGGCGATCCGGGATTTCCTCGCCGGTCCGCAGCGCCTGTTCGAACTGCTGCCGAGCGCGCTCGGCGCGGTGCACGAGCTGCGCAAGCAGTATCCGGACGCGGTTATCCTGCCCTCGTCCACCGAACTTCCGCTGGCCAGCGGGATGGGAGTCGGCGCGGTGGGCGAACCCGCCAACCCGATCGCCAAGATCGTGCGGCTCGGCAAGGGCCTGCTGCACAATCTGCGCCCGGCCCACGAGGAACACCACGACCGGCCGCAGCTGAACGTCCCCACCCTCGACGCGCGCTGGTACCTGCTCTCGCAGGTCGACGGGGTCACCGTCACCACCGCCGACGGTCGCGGCGTGGTGTACCGCAAACGCGATCCGCGGCAGGCCTACGGCCTGCTCCGCGAGGCACTGCGGTTGCGCAAGGAACTCGCGGCGCGGCTACCGGAGATGCGGCAGCGCTACCGGAGCGCGCACGCGGAACTCACCGGCACCGCCGCGTGGGAGAAGGTTTTCGGGATCGACAGCGGCGAGGAGACCCAGCGGTGAACGCGATGAACCCGAGCCTGCAGGATTCGGGGTCCGATCGGACGCCGGTGGAGGTCAAGATCCTCGAAGCGGTCCAGGGCAGCATCGCTACCCCGCCGGTGATCTCGGCCGCGCGCGGAATGTCGCATTTCGGCGAGCACGCGCTCGGCTGGGTCGGGATCGCCGCGGTCGGGGCACTGGTCGACAAACCCCGGCGCCGGCAGTGGGCCGGGGTCGCCGTCGGCGCCGTGGGTGCGCACGCGGCGTCCATCGTGATCAAGCGGATCGTTCGCCGGCCCCGACCGAACGCGCCATCGGTGCAGGTCAACGTATCGACACCGAGCAAACTGAGCTTCCCGTCCTCGCACGCGACCTCGACAACCGCAGCGGCGGTGCTACTCGGAAAACTGACCGGGCTACCCTTGCCTGCGGTGCTCGTACCGCCGATGTTGCTGTCCAGACTCGTGCTCGGGGTGCATTACCCCTCCGATGTGCTCGCCGGTTCCGCGCTCGGTGCCGCGTCCGCCGCCGCCCTGCTCGCCGCCGAAAAGAGACTCGACAGTGACCGCACAAGACGAAAAGGCGCTGCCTGCCATGAGTGAAGAGCCCACCGGCGCCGATCTGGCCGATGCCGAAGTGAAAGGGCCTCCCAAAACACTGGTCGGTGGCCTGATCAAGGCGGCCCGGCCGCGCCAGTGGGTGAAGAACGTCCTGGTCCTGGCGGCGCCCATGGCCGCCGGCTCGGTCACCGATCTCGATGTGCTCGGCAATGTCGCCATCGCCTTCGTCGTTTTCTGCATGGCGGCATCCGGTATCTACCTGACCAACGACGCGATGGATGTCGAGGCGGACCGGGCCCACCCGACCAAGCGGTTCCGCCCCATCGCCGCCGGTGTGGTTCCGGTGAACCTGGCCTTCGTACTCTCGGCGGTACTGCTGCTCGCTTCGCTGGGACTGTCGTTCCTGGCGTCCTGGCAGCTGGCCGTCACGATGGCGGTGTACATCGGGATCCAGCTGGCCTACTGCTTCGGACTCAAACACCAGGTGGTCCTGGACATCTGCATCGTGTCCTCGGGCTTCCTGCTGCGCGCGATCGCCGGTGGCGTGGCCGCCGGTATCCCGCTGTCGCAGTGGTTCCTGCTGATCATGGCCTTCGGATCGCTGTTCATGGCGGCCGGTAAGCGATATGCCGAGCTACAACTAGCGGTGTCGACCGGCGCGAAGATCCGTAAATCGCTGGAGTACTACACCCCCACCTACCTACGGTTCATCTGGAGCCTGGCCGCGACCGCGGTGGTGGTCTTCTACGGTCTGTGGGCCTTCGAACAGGGTGCGGCCAAGGACACCGAATGGTTCGCCCTGTCGATGATCCCGTTCACCATCGCGATCCTGCGCTACGCCGTGGATGTCGACGGTGGTGAGGCCGGGGAACCCGAAGAGATCGCGTTCGGCGATCGCGTCCTGCAGTTGCTCGCCATCGCCTGGATCGGAGCGGTAGGTGTCGCTGTCTATCTCTTCTGACGAGATTGCGGTAGCGGAAACTGAACAGTCCGACGAGCGCGCTGCCACCGAGCAGCCGCGCTCGTCGGGTCGTTCCACCAGGATTTCGCGGGGGATCTTCGCCGGCGGGATCGTGGTGACGGTCGCCCTGTTCGCCTTCGGCGGCTGGGAGCGGCGCTGGATCGCCGACGACGGACTCATCGTCTTGCGTACGGTCCGGAATCTGCTGGCCGGAAACGGTCCGGTCTTCAACCCGGGGGAACGGGTGGAGACCAACACCAGTACGGCATGGACCTATGTCGTCTGGTTCTTCAGCTGGCTCACCCAGGGCCGGCTGGAGTACGTGGTGCTGGGCGTCGCGCTCACACTGTCGCTGCTGGCCGTGGTGTTCGCCATGCTCGGCACCGGCAAACTCTGGGGCCCGGCCTCGTCCACCTTGCTGTTCCCGGCCGGTGCACTGGCATATATCTCGGTGCCTCCGGCCCGCGACTACGTGACCTCGGGTCTGGAGAACTGCCTGGTCATCTGCTGGATCGCTCTGCTGTGGCTGCTGCTGGTGCGCTGGAGCAAGACCGAGGAGCCGAAGGTGCCCGGTTTGCTGGGCCTGGCCTTCCTGGCCGGTCTGGCGCCGTTGATCCGGCCCGAGATGGCAGTGGTGGGCGGTCTCGCGCTGCTGCTGATCTTCTTCGCGCCGATGCCACGCTCCCGGCTGCGGCCGTGGCTGCTGCGGGCTCTGGTGGTGGCGGTCGCCGGTGCGGTCCCGCTGCTGTACCAGATCTGGCGGATGGGCTACTACGGCCTGCCCTACCCGAACACGGCGGTCGCCAAGGACGCGGGCGGGGCGAAATGGGGCCAGGGTTTCACCTACCTCTGGGATCTGGCCGGCCCCTATTACCTGTACGTGCCGCTGGTGGTACTGCTGATCGCCGGTCTGGTGGCCGCGCGATCGCATCACGCGCGCCCCGATGTGGGCACTGCTGCCGATCCCGAGGCCGGACGTTTCCGCCGGTTCCAGGACCGGCTGCATTCCCCGTGGGCAGTGGTCGCGCTGGTGCTCGGCGCCGCCGTGATCCTGACCGTCTACGCGCTGCGGGTCGGTGGCGATTTCATGCACGGGCGCATGCTGCTGCCGCAGCTGTTCCTGTTCCTGCTGCCGGTCTCGGTGATACCGCTGCGGTTGCCGGAGGGCGGGCTGCGGTCGCTGCCCCGCCGTGACGCCCCGGCGTTCGCGATCGTGGTCGTCGCGCTGGTCGCAACGGTGGCCTGGGCGCTGCTGGCCTCGGGTACCACGGCCATCAAAACCGGGACCACGATCAACAAGTCCGGCATCGTGGACGAACGGATCTACTACGTCCTGAACACCGGTCACGACCACCCCATCCGCGCCGAGGACTACCTCGACTACGCCCGGATGCGTCCCATGGTGGAGGCGATCGACAACACCCCCGACGGTGGCCTGCTGCTCAATTCGCCCTCGTTCATGATGTGGTACATCGCCCCGCCGCCGCTGCCCATCCCACCGGGTGGAGCCGGGCATACGGTCTACTTCCTCAACCTGGGTATGACCAGCATGAACGTGCCGCTGGATGTCCGGGTCATCGACCCCATGGGGCTCGCGTTCCCGCTGGCCGCGCATACCGAACGGCTCACCGACGGGCGGATCGGACACGACAAGAGCCTGTATCCGGACTGGGTGATCGTGGAGACCGGCATGGTGGACATCAAGCCCTGGCTGCCCTGGTACATGGACGAGGACTGGGTCAAACAGGCCCGGGTCGCGATGTCGTGCCCGGATACCTACGCGTTGACGCTGTCCTACAAGGGGCCCCTCACGCTGGAGCGGTTCAAACACAATCTGCTGCACGCCTTCGATTTCGCGTCGTACCGTATCGACCGGGTCCCCGAATATGAGATTCAACGCTGTGGTCTTGTCGATCCCATTCCGCCGGTGCGCTGAACTGCGCTTTCCGTCGGCGGTGGGCCGGTTGGGTGCCACGCGTTCGCATTCCTGGTAGGCGGGCGATCTGCGGTCGGGTTAAAGTGCTGGCGTCCGGCCCCGGCTCGTCCGGGGCGGGTGGACCGGTAGTCGTACTGCGCGACCGTGGGTCGCACGACGGAGGGCGGGAACAATGCGAGGGGTTGTCGGTGGTGTCCGGACCGAGCGTCCGCGGCGGCTTGGCAATCGTCTGAAGCGAACGGTATTGCTGTCCTTGGCGGCGCTGCTACCGGTCGGTGCCTCGGTGGCCGGGCCGGCCGCGCCCGCCTCGGCGCAGTTCGATCCCAGCGGTATCGATTTCTGGGTCGATTCGGAGATGGGTCCCATCAAGTCCCGGGTGTTCCGCGCCGCGGACGGCAATACCGGCCGGGTCGTATACGCACTGGACGGGATGCGCGCCCGCGACGACCTCAGCGGCTGGGAGATCGATACCGATATCGCTCGCGAACTGACCAAATGGAATATCAACGTGGTCATGCCGGTCGGCGGCCGCTCCAGTTTCTACGCGGACTGGAACGCTCCCAGCGATTTCTTCGGACTGGGTAGTTCCGGTAGCGCGGGCGGTGCCACCGGATCCGCGGCGGATTCGGGATCGGGTCTGGCGTCCGGTTCCGCTGCCGGGGTCGGCCGCACCACTACCTACAAGTGGGAATCCTTCCTCTCCCGCGATCTGCGCTGGGCGCTGCGCGATCGGCTCGGCTTCAACCCGAACGGCAACGGCGTGTTCGGGCTGTCGATGGGCGGCAGTGCCGCATTGGCGCTGGCGGCGTACCACCCCGACCAGTTCCGTTACGCCGGCTCCTATTCCGGATATCTGAATGTGTCCGCACCCGGTATGCGGGAGGCGCTGCGGGTGGCGATGCTCGACGCCGGCGGCTTCAATATCGACGCCATGGCACCGCCGTGGAGCCCGCAGTGGCTGCGGATGGACCCGTTCGTTTTCGCGCCGATGCTGCGCGCCAACAACACCCGCTTGTGGGTTTCGGCGGGTAGCGGCCTGCCGGCCGCCACCGACGGCCTGGATTTCAACACGATCAACGCCATGGGTCTGGAAGCGCTCGCGCTGGCCAACACCCGGGCGTTCCAGGTGCGGATGATGTCACTGGGGGCGACCAACGCGACCTACGACTTCCCGGCTGTCGGCGTACACAACTGGCGCTACTGGGCGACCGAGGTGTACCGGATGATCCCCGATATGTCGGCGAATATCGGCTGATCCGTCCGGAGCCGCTGGTCGTCGGCCCGGCAGAACAAACCGGTCGGTCTCGTTGCGGAATCGTTGCCGGAGCGGGCTGTGGCCCGCTTCGGCGACATTCGCGTATACAGCCCACCGATGCGGGTGTGACCTGCGACACTATCGGGCAACATGAACGCGCGGTTGACCGATTGATCCACCAGGAACATGTATCCAGATAACGGCTTCCGGTTTCTCCGGGCGCCGTGATCTATGTATCCGAGATGGGGCCGGTAAAGTAGCTCGTAATTTGCTATCCGGCTGTCCAGGCGAAAGGTCTAGTCGAATGCGAAGTGCGCGCAGGCCCGGATCGGTGCGAACCCACCGCTGGGCGCAGCGGTGGGCGATGGGGGTGGCCGTGGCGCTGCTGGCCCCCCTCGCGGTGGCGTTGTCCGATGTGGCCCCCCGGGTCGAAGCGGCCCCGAACCCGGCGGGTTTCGACTTCTGGGTCGATTCACCGGAGATGGGCCCGATCAGGTCACGGGTCTTCCGGGCCAAGGACGGCAACACCAATCGGGTGGTGTACGCCCTCGACGGTATGCGCGCTCCCGAAAGCCACAGTGGGTGGGAGAACGACACCAATATCGCCAACGCGCTGACCGACTGGAATATCAACGTCGTGATGCCGATAGGCGGTATGTCCAGCTTCTACGCGGACTGGAACGCCGCCAGCTCGTTCTTCGGCCTTCCCCCGACCGGTTCCTCCTCCGGATCCGGCGCCCTCAACACCATTTCCGAGGGCCCCGGCAAGAGCTACCGGTACGCCTGGGAGACGTTCATCAACCAGCATCTGCGCTGGGCCCTGAACAGCCGGCTCGGTTTCAATCCGAACCGCAACGGTATCTTCGGCCTGTCGATGGGCGGCAGCGGCGCGCTCACCCTGGCCGCCTACCATCCCGACCAGTTCAGCTTCGCGGGGTCGTACTCCGGCTACCTGAACATCTCCGCGCCCGGTATGCGTGAGGCCATCCGGGCCGCCATGGTCGACGCCGGCGGCTACAACGTGGACTCCATGGCGCCACCGTGGGGCCCGCAGTGGCTGCGGATGGATCCGTTCGTCTTCGCGCCGCTGCTCCGCGACAACAACACCAGGTTGTGGATATCCGCCGGAAGCGGCCTGCCCGGTCCCGCCGACGGGTTCAACGGCAATACGGTCAACGGTATGGGCCTCGAAGCGCTCGCGCTGGCCAACACCCGTTCTTTCCAGGTTCGGATGATGACGCTGGGCGCGAACAATGTCACCTACTCGTTCCCGGCAACCGGTATTCACTCCTGGACGTACTGGGAAGCCGAGGTGTATCGGATGCTCCCGGATTTGTCGGCGAATATCGGATAACGGCAGTTCGGGGTCCTCTTACCGGGGCCCCGAACCCAGCACAGTGTGCCCGCCCCGGAGGACTCCTCCGGGGCGGGCACACTGCTGTCGATAGGAATTCGTCTCCCGGTTCTTAATCCGTTACACAACCCAGGTCGGAGCGCGATTTCGATAACGGCCGAATATCCCGGCCCGCCGAGACATCAACGCTTCGGCAAGGTATCGTCACGGGGCGATCACAGCGGTTCTCGCGGCGGATTTCGGCCATCCGATCAGCACGGCCTTGCTTAGGCTCGATGAGGTCGAATAAGGTCCAGCGAGCACATCTGTGACCAGATCGTTGTAGCGCTGGCGGCCCCGTGGTTGGTCGGGACCCGGCCGCCGGCGCCGCCGAGCAGAAACGGGGTGTTGTCCGCACAGCGGTAGCGAACAACACCACAACAGCAGAAAGAGAGCAGAATTCATGCGTTTCGGCAGGGCAGCCGGCCCGAAGAGAAGTACCGGGCCCTCGCGGGCACCCCGCGGTTGGCGTAACCGGATTCTGGCTATCGGTGCGGCAGTGCTCGCGCTACCGGTCGCGGCAGGTATCGCGGCCCCGACTGCCGCGCTGGCGTCGCCCGCGGCACCGGTGAAGCGTGGCGCTTTCGAAGAACTGCTGGTTCCCTCGAGCATGGGGCCGATCAAGGTCCAGGTGCAGTGGGCGGCCCGCGGCGGCAACGCCGGGCTCTACCTGCTCGACGGTCTGCGTGCCCGTGACGACCGCAATGCCTGGTCGTTCGAGACCAATGCGCTGCAGCAGTTCGGCAACGACAACATCTCCCTGATCATGCCGGTCGGTGGCCAGGCGAGCTTCTACGCCGACTGGTATTCGCCCAGCAACACCAACGGTCAGAAGTTCACCTACAAATGGGAGACCTTCCTGACCCAGGAGCTGCCGGCCTTCCTCGAGGGCCACGGCGTCTCGCGCACCAACAACGCGATCGCGGGCCTGTCCATGGGTGGTAGCGCCGCCCTGGCCCTGGCCGCCTACCACCGCGACCAGTTCCGTTCGGCCGCCGCATACTCCGGGTACCTGAACATCTCGGCGCCGGGTATGCGTGAGGCCATCCGGGTCGCCATGCTGGACGCGGGTCGCTTCAACGTCGACTCGATGGCCGCCCCGTGGAGCCCGGCGTGGCTGCGGATGGACCCGTTCGTCTTCGCCCCGCAGCTGCGTGGCCTGCCCATGTACATCTCGGCGGCCAGCGGCCTGCCCGGGCCGTACGACAAGCCGGCCGGTGCGGTCGGTGCGTTCAACACCGGTAACGCCATGGCGCTGGAAGCTCTGTCGCTGGTGAACACCCGGGCCTTCCAGGCGCGGCTGAAGACCCTCGGCATCAATGCCTACTTCGACTTCCCGAGCGTGGGTACCCACTCCTGGAAGTACTGGGAAAGCCAGCTCTTCGCCTCGCGCAAGATGTTCCTGGATTCCACCAACGGCTGGTGATCGACGGTATGCATGTATCCATGCAGCATGGGCGAGGGTCCTACGTGGTTACGCTCCGCTACCGCCTCCGGGCCTGACTCGCCCATGCTGATCGGTTGCCGCTGAACCGATAGCTCTGCCCGACGGCGCCACCTGCTTCGTATCGAAGCAGGTGGCGCCGTTGTCGTATGCGGACCCGGTAGGCGTGAACTGATTCGCTGCCCGCGCGTCTTACCGCATATCCGCATGCCACGGCGGTACAAACAGTGGGTGGCAGCGATGACACGCGTTACCGGGGGGACACCAGGCCGGTTCCGTGGACGGGCCCGGCGGCAGCTGACGGCCTGGGCGGCCGCGCTCGTGTTCCCCTTCGCCGCCGTCCAGGTCCCCGCGCTCGCCCAGCCGACCGCCGCCGCCGCGCCCGCGACGATCCGCAATGTGGTCTGGCATACCGACCGCGACGTGGCCGTCTGGGTGAATTCACCGGCCATGGGCACCCCGATCCAGGTCCGGCTGCTGCTCGCCCGCGACTGGAACACCCAACCGGACGCGAAGTTCCCGGTGCTGTACATGCTCGACGGACTGCGCGCCACCGACGACGAAAACGGCTGGATCAAGGAAGCCGGCGCGGTGGATTTCTATGCCGACAAGAACACCACCGTCGTCCTGCCGGTCGGCGGCCGATCGAGTTTCTACTCCGACTGGCTGCGACCGGACAACGGCAAGAACTACAAATGGGAGACTTTTCTCACCAAGGAACTCCCGCCGCTGCTGGAGAGCCAGTGGCGCGCCACCTCCACCAGGGGAATCGCCGGACTGTCCATGGGCGGAACGGCCGCGATGTTCCTGGCCGCGCGCAATCCCGAGTTCGTGAAATACGCCGCCTCCTTTTCGGGCTTTCTCACCACCACCAGTCTGGGTATGCCGCAGGCTATTCGGCTGGCAATGGTGGACGCCGGTGGCTTCGACTCCGCGGCGATGTGGGGACCGCCGGGGAGCCCGCAGTGGGAAGAACACGACCCCCTGCTGATCGCCGATCGGCTGAAAGGAAAATCGCTCTACATCTCCAGTGGCACCGGCGCCTCCGGCAAACACGACGAGGGCTCCGAAATACCGGGTGTGAGCACGAATATGTTCGGGATGGGCCTGGAGACATTGGCCCTGCTGACCTCACAGAACTTCGTGGAGAAAATCGGCGAACTGGGAATCCCCGCGACTGTGAACTATCGGGCGGCCGGCACGCACACCTGGCCGTACTGGGATTTCGAAATGCGCCAGTCCTGGTCGCAGGCCGCCGGTGCGCTCGGCGTACCCGCCGCGAAACCGGAATGCGCGGTCGGCGGCGCCATCGCCGCGGTCACCGCGGGCAACGCCTGGCTGGGCGACTGTCTCACCGGCGAGTACCAGGTGCCCGGCGGCCTCGCCCAGGACTTCCGGCACGGCCGCATCTTCTACTCCCCGGACGGCGGCGCGCACCCGGTGGCCGGCCGGATCGGCGGCGGCTACCAGGCCGTGGACGGTCCCCGCAGCGCCCTGGGCCTGCCGGTCGGCGGGGAACAGCCACTTCCGGACGGACGAGGACGCTTCCAGGCGTTCCAGCACGGCTCGCTGTACTGGACTCCGGAAACCGGTGCGCAGATGGTGCGCGGGGCGATACTCGACGAATGGGGACGGCAGGGTTTCGAAGGCGGCCCCGCCCGCTATCCGGTCGGCCCGGAGGTGAAAACCCCGAACCGAGACGGTGCGGTCCAGTCCTTCGAGGGCGGACCTTTCTACTTCAGCCCCGCCACCGGCGCACACCGGGTCGAAGGCATGATCCTGGGCAAATACGCCGAACTCGGTTTCGAGAACAGCTGGCTGGGTTTTCCGGCCGCACCCCAGCTGCCACTGAAGGACCTTGGACAGTTCTCCCGGTTCGAAGGCGGCTCCATCTACTGGAGTCCGCTTTCCGGAGCCTGGGGAGTGCGCAACGGTCCGATCATGGACGCCTGGCGAGATGCGGGATACGAAGGCGGCCGCATCGGATTCCCGATCAGCGACGAATTCGCGATCCCCGGTGGAGTCCAGCAGAACTTCCAACGAGGCTTCATCACTGTCCGGGACAACCGCGCCGAAGTGCACGGAGGCTGAGTTTATTCAGCGGCGCCTGCGGCGCCGCGGGTCGAGGCCCCCTGGAGTCCCGTCGCGCCCACGATTTCGCCGAAGCGGCATCGTGAAACCCGCCCGTACAGGGCGGGCGACCGGACCGTTTGACCAGGCGATCATCGCCGGC